>JBGPAV010000008.1:0-15020 GCA_041480925.1 Bathyarchaeia archaeon
ATTTTAACCTGTTTCCCTTTCGGCATCATCGGTTAGGTAATGCCTTAGGACCGACTTACCCCCGGCTGACGATCGTTGCAGGGGAACCCTGGCCCATTCGGCGGAGGAGATTCTCACTCCTCTTTGCTGTTACTACCACCGGGATCTGCAATCCTAGTCGGTCCACTGGACCTCACAGCCCAGCTTCTGTCCAGCTAGGACGCCCTCCTACCAACGCAGCCTAAGCTGCGTTCTGGGGTATCGGCGGCTGGCTTAGCCCCGTCAATTTTCAGGGCCGTTAGCCTCGGCGGGTGAGCTGTTACGCTTTCTTTGAAGGGTGGCTGCTTCTGAGCCTACCTCCCCGTTGTCTGAGGCTGACGACGCCTTTTGGTTTGACACTTAGCCAGCACTTCGGGGCCTTAACCCCAGTCTGGGTTGTCCCCCTCTTGGTCATGGGCCTTACGCCCATTAACCCGTTTCCCGGAGTCTACGGCGCTAGTGGATTCGGAGTTTGAAAGAAAAGTGGACCCTTTCGGATCCTTACTTTCCAATCAGTGCTCTACCCCAACAGCTGCCTCGTCCGAGACTAGACTGAGATCTATTTCGGAGGGAACTAGCTATCACCAAGCTAGATTGGTCTTTAGCCCCTATCCCCAGGTCTGAAGAACGAATTGCACGTCAGAACCCTTGCGAGCCTCCACTAGGCTTTCGCCTAGCTTCGCCCTGCCCAGGGATAGATCGCTCGGTTTCTAGTTTTCACCACTGTGACTCCGGGCCCTTTCAGACTCCGCACCTCGCCAGTCCGAAGACTGGCTGCGTGCATGTCGGTTTCCCTTTGCCTGCGGGTTTCTAGGCCCTTAGGCTTGCCACAGTAATGAGCTCCCCGGCCCGTGTTTATAGACGGAACGTGCAACCCTGGTCCCTCTCCCTCGTACTGCCATCTCACGGTGGCTTCCTTCAGGAGAGATCTACCCTTCCGGGCCGCACACGTCTGTAACCGTCTGGTTTCAGGCACTTTGCACCCCCCTTCCGGGGTACTTTTCAGTTTTCCGTCACCGTACTAGTGCGCTATCGGTCTTGAGTCTTATTTAGTCTTAGCGATTGGTGATCGCCAACTTCACGCACCCAAACCAGGGTACGCTACTTAGGGACTCCGGCTCAACTCCGTCCGGCTTATGCGTACGGGGCTATCACCCTCTATGGCGGGCCTTTCCAGGCCACTTCTGCCTGACCGGCGAGGAGGAAGCCAGGCCCTTCACACTACATCTCCCACAAGTTTCCCTGCGGGATTCAGTTTGGACTGCTCCCTTTTCGCTCGCTGCTAATAGGGGAATCCCAATTGGTTTCTTTTCCTCCGTCTACTAAGATGCTTCCGTTCGGCGGGTTGCCGCTCCGTAAAGGAGCACAATGGTTCCGAAGAACCACAGTAGGAAGTCCCATTGAGGAACCCCAGGTTCTAAGGCTGCATGCGCTTACCCTGGGATCTATCGCGGTTTGCCGCGCCCTTCTTCGGTGCTCAAGCCGAGCCATTCTCCAGACGGCGTAGCATATCGGGCCTTTCGGCGGTGTCTGTATAGCGTTTCGGTGAAACTCTATGTTTGTGCAGCTTTCTGGCCTATGCATGGTGTCACTGTGAGCTTAGCCTGGGTGGCAAGTTCACTCTTCCGCTTCACTCCACATCTTTGAGGTTGATGGGAGCTGCATCTTGTTATCGATGGCTTAGAATAAGTTAGCCAACGTATTCCCTCAAGCATCATCCGCAAATATAAGGATTGTGTCATTTTGGTTAACGATTTTCGGATAGATAATTTTATGTGGCAGTTGCTGTGTTTGCTATTCTGAGCGCCTCGATAGCTCAGTCGGTAGAGCGATAGCCTTGTAAGCTGTAGGTCGCGGGTTCGATTCCCGCCCGAGGCTCCACAACAAGTCTCAAACGCTTTTTGTTGTCTGATATTTCAGATTTTTCTGAAAATTCAGATACGTTTAAATAATTCGCTTCAACAGTATTTTAACCAGTGAAAAAGCATGGTCAACAATGAAGCAACATGCTGCAAAATCGACGCCATTGCAAACGTTGATTCAAAAGGACAAATAGTTCTGCCAAAAGACATGAGAGAGAAAATGAGGCTCAAACCAAATGACAAGCTGGCGCTAGTAGGCTTCGAACGTGATAACGAAATATGCTGCATAGTCATAATCAAAGCTGAGAAACTAGAGAACACGGTGAGCAAGATGCTTGGACCCATGCTTAAAGACGTGTTGAAATAGGACGTGATTGATATGGAAGAAGAGAAAGTAAAGAAAATCGTGAGAAGAGGATACGCTAAAGCTGCGAAGCGAACATGTTCTTGTTGCGGCGGTGCTGATCCGCGTGAAATTAGCAGGAACATAGGCTACAGTGAGAATGAACTTAGCTCTGTTCCTGAAGGCGCCAACTTAGGCTTAGGTTGTGGAAATCCTGTGGCTCTTGCATCGTTAAAGAATGGGGAGACCGTTCTGGATCTTGGTTCTGGTGCGGGGCTTGACTGTTTTCTTGCCGCAAGCAAGGTCGGTGACAATGGCAAGGTCATTGGCGTGGATATGACCCCTGAAATGCTTGACAAAGCAAGAGAAAATGCTAGAAAGAGCGAGAGAAAGAATGTGGAATTTAGGCTTGGCGAAATCGAAAACCTTCCTGTTGCAGACAATTCCGTTGACGCAGTTATCTCCAATTGCGTAATCAATCTTTCTGCAAACAAGAAAAGAGTCTTCGAAGAAGCTTTCCGTGTGCTAAAGCCGGATGGAAGGCTGATGGTTTCGGACATTGTTCTGTTGGCAGAGCTTCCGGAAGCCATAAAGAAAAGCGTGAGAGCCTACGTCGGCTGCCTTGCTGGCGCGATCATGAAGAATGAATATCTACAGATAATCAGAGAGACAGGTTTCCGGGATGTCAAAATAATCGAAGAATCTCACTTTCCCATCGAATACATGGTTAACGATCCCACCGCGGAAACTATCAAAAAACAACTAGGCCTGTCCAATGATGACGTGAAAAAGACTGCAAACACCGTAGCAAGCATAAAGGTATACGGACTCAAGCCCGAGAAACAATAATCTTATCGCTCTGTTTCGCTGAGAATTTCAATTCAAATTCAAAAACATCAGCGCCTCCACTTTTCTGATCAGTTACCTCCAAAATTCATGGGTATTAACGTAGCTTGAATTATGTTTTTCAAATTGGCTAACCTGAAGATCGATTGAGCCTAAGCTTATTTAGTACATTCAGCCTTGTAGCATTTAACGTCCCAAAGCAATTCAAAGGGAATGAAAATGACAGGCAAAGTTATTGTGTTGATGGGTTCTGAGCGAGATTTGGATTTCTGCAAAGAAATTGCCAAGCATTTGAAGGCTCTTAGTTTGGAGTACGTGTTTCGTGTGGCTTCAGCGCATAAGACTCCGGAGAAAGTTCTCGAAATTCTGAAAGAGTATGAGAAAGAACGAATCGTCTATGTTACAGTCGCTGGACGTAGTAATGCTTTGAGCGCTTTTGTGGATGGAAACACGGTCAAACCGGTCATAGCATGTCCGCCGTACGGCGAGAAGTTCGGTGGAGTAGACATATTCTCTTCGTTGCGTGTGCCCAGCGGAATAGGATTGGTTGTCACTGTTGAACCTGAGACTGCAGCGATTGCAGCTGCCAAGATATTAGCCATCGAGGATCAGGAGTTTGAGAAGCGTATTCACGAGTTTCAGCTGTCTAAGCGGAAGGAGATTGAAAAAGCGGACGAATCCACGAAAAAGCTGAAGTAGCGGAGTACGTGCAAAAACATGGGTAGCGTCAAAGACCTAGAAGTAGTCAGAAAACCCACAGCTGACAAGATGGGTGTTGGGTGCTTCACATTTTCGGATCGTTACTCAGTTTTTGATTGGGGCGAAATGCCTGATCTGATCGATGGGAAAGGCGCTGCTCTGTGCATGATGGGCGCTTACTGTTTTGAAAGACTGGAAGAAAAGAACATCAAAACACATTATTGGGGACTCGTGGACGAGAAAGGAAAGGCTGTCAAGTTTGACGAGTTGAAACAGCCGTCAAAGATTATGGAAGTCAACTTGGTGAACGTGCATAGACCAAAAATAGTCGATAGAGAAGGAACACTCTGCTACGATTACAAGGTTTATACTTCCAAACTGAAGAACTGTCTAATTCCGCTGGAGATTATCTACAGAAACGGCTTGCCGGAAGGCTCTTCAGTTTTCAAAAGACTGGAACAAGGTTCAGTCACACCTAAAGACTTTGGTTTAGATCATTACCCAAAGCCTAGAGAGAAGTTGAAGCAGCCGATTTTTGACGTGAGCACCAAACTGGAAGATAAGGACAGATATGTTACATGGGAAGAAGCTAAGGGACTGGCTGGCTTGACTTACAGTGAAGTCGTTGAGATCAGAGATCTGCTTCTCAAAGTGGATGCAATGATCACAGAGCTGGCCGCTAGAGCAGACTTGGTGAATGAAGATGGAAAGATAGAGTTAGCTTTTGATCCGTCTCGGAAGCTCATGATTGTTGATGTGGTAGGCACGTTGGATGAATGCAGATTCACACATAACGGACTACATGTAAGCAAGGAGATAGCCAGACAATACTACAATAAAACCGAATGGTACAAAGACGTAGAAGAAGCAAAGAAGAAAGCTGAGAAAGAAGGAATCAGAGACTGGAAGAAACTGGTAAAGACTCAGCCGCCAAAACTGGATCCAAAACTGAGAACAATGATCAGCCAAATGTACAAGGCGGCAACAAATGAAATAACAGGAGCCAGAATGTTCGAAGTGCCAAAACTTGCAGACATAGTCAAAGAATGTAAACCGGATAATTGATTGCTGATAGCCACCCAGTTCGCAACATTGATTTTAAAAAGTTTAATTAGTGCCTTGAACCTTCATGCAATCTGACTGTTGCGTGAACAGATGAAAGCCGAGAAACTCCTTTCAAATTATGAACCCCACAAAATCAGAATTGGCGTTCTGGGTTCTCATTCTGCTCTTGAGATAGCTCACGGTGCCAAGCAAGAAGGCTTCCAGACTGTTGTTGTCTGTCAGAAGGGCAGAGAAAAAACATACACCAAACACTATAGGAAATTATTCGATCACATCATACTTCTTGACAAGTTCTCTGATATTGTTAAAGAAGAGACCATCCAGCAACTCAGACAGCTAAGCACAGTCTTTGTTCCAAACCGTTCCTTCTCTGTCTACGTTGGCTACAATGGTATTGAAGAGAAATTCAGTGTCCCAATAATGGGCAATCGTTACATGCTCAAAACCGAAGAACGCAACACACCAAGAAATCAGTATTACCTTCTCCAGAAAGCTGAGATTCCTACGCCCAAGACCTTCAAATCACCTGAAGAAATTGACCGGCTAGCTATCGTAAAGGTTCCAGAGAAGGAAAGAAAGATTGAACGAGCCTTTTTCTACGCCTCCACGCCAAAAGAGTTCAAAGAACAAGCGGAGAAACGAATCAAAAAAGGCATAATCACTCAAGAAAGCCTGAAACAAGCAGTTATTGAAGAGTATGTGCTGGGCGCCAAGTTCAACGCCAACCTCTTCTGGTCACCATTGACAGATGAAATCGACTTGCTCGGATTTGACAAACGCATCCAAACCGACTTAGACGGCGTCCTAGACCTTCCAGCTAACGAGCAGCAAGAATTGAACATTCCCACACAGAACATCGAGATTGGACACATGGGCGTAACCATGCGGGAAAGCCAAATAGAAAAAATCTTCGAAGCAGCCGAACGCTTCGTAGACACATGCAAAAACGAATACCCGCCAGGAATAATCGGCCTATTCGCTTTGCAGGGAGCAGTAACCAAGAACTTGGACTTCTACGTGTTCGACGTGAGCATGCGGTCACCAGGCTGCCCCTGTGTCGAACCAACCTCACCGTACATGAAGTACAAGTACGGCGTGGAAGTCGGTCCGGGAAGACGGGTGGCAATGGAGATCAAGCAAGCCATCAAACAGAACAGACTGGAGGAGATAGTTACATGATAACACAGAAACAGATCACAAAAATCCTGAAAGAATACGACGGGGACAAGCTTGCTATAGGTACGCTGGGCTCACATTCGGCGCTTAATATCTTCAAAGGAGCAAAAGAACTGGGCTTTCGAACAGTTTGCGTCTGCAAACCCGCAGACACGGTACTGTACAAAAAGTTCCCCTTAGCCGACGAGATCATAACTGTGAAAGACTTCACCGAGCTCCTGAACCCAGCTCTACAGGAAAAACTGCGTGAACTCAACACTGTTTTGATTCCGCATGGTTCATTCACCGCTTATCTTAGCACTGAACAGCTGACTGACAGTCTCTACGTGCCCATGTTTGGAAACAGAATGCTCCTTCACTGGGAAGCAGGACGCGAGAGACAGAAACGGTGGCTCCAAAAGGCAGGGCTCAAACTACCACGTACATACGAAAAGCCAGAAGACATCAAAGGCCTAGTAATAGCTAAGCTTCCAGGAGCCAAAGGCGGAAGAGGTTACTTTCTCACGCAGTCAGCGGAAGACTTCCACAAGAAAACAGGCGAAATGATCAAACGCGGACTTCTAACGAAGAAGGATGTTGACGAGATTCACCTGCAAGAATACATCTTGGGCGTGAACGTGTATCCACATTATTTCAGCTCCGTAATTCATGATGAAGTCGAGTTTCTGGGCGTGGACAGACGTTACGAATCCGCTGTAGATGCGATCGGACGCATACCAGCAAATGAGCAACTCAAAATCAACATAAGCCCCACCTACACCATAGTAGGCAACATTCCCATCACCTTGCGCGAATCGCTTCTGCCGCCACTCATCAGAATGGGAGACAACGTACAGAAAACCGCTAAAGCACTGGCTCCGCCAGGCATAATCGGACCCTACTGTCTAGAGACAATAATCACTGATAATCTAGAGATATACGCCTTCGAAATCAGCGCCCGCATCGTGGCAGGCACGAACGTGGGCATAGGCACCTCACCATACGCTTACCTCAAATACGGAGAAAACATGTACATAGGAAAACGCATAGCCCTAGAAATCAAAGAAGCCCAACAACAAGACAGGCTCTCAGAGATCTTCGTGTAGCGGCGGATACACTTCTGCTCTAGAAAATTCCTCTATCAGTTTTTTCCATATGAGAATATAAGACGACATTCGCTCACGTCTCCTCAAGGAGAGAGGAGACTTGGCAGAGGAAACTTTCGGCTACCTTTTCGTCGGCAACATACCACTCCTATATGAGAAGAAGAAGGTGGCCAGACAATCCCAAGTTGAAACATGGCTAGACCTAGCCCAAGTTGTCAAAGAATTGGGCATAGAAAAACTGAACGAAAACAGACAAGCACCCAGCAACGTAGCCTACATAGTCTAAAACCTGCAAGCAGACAGAACCAACTCGAAACGCTCACGATTACTGTCTTTCTTGTAGCGTCTCAAAGCCTCAACGATATCATTCTTGTCAATTACGCCGATCTTTTTGGCAATAATTTCTGCAACCTCGCTTCCAAGAAATAGAAACTGGCAAATTGAAGTCACATTCGACGATCTACGGTTCATGCTCGCTGTCTCAAAATCCACAAGAACCGGCCTGCCTTCTCTATTGACCATTATGTGCTTGGGTGCATGACTCAATTCACCATGATCTAATCCTATCCTGTCCAACTGCCAACACTGCTCCAAAATCTCTCGCAAAATAGTTTTAACGTGTCTCTTGCTTCTTGTCTTCACAAGCCACTCAGGAAGCAAATTCCCGTCAACAAACTCCATAACAAGAAAATCCTTACTCACGTCCAGCAACCTTGGTCCAATCTCCACAGAATTGGCCATGCTAAGCAGTTTGGCTTCACGCTGCATCCCTAAGCGGTCAGCGTCAATTCTTCTAATCTTCAGAGCCACATGTTTATCATCTCTCTGTGCGAGAACAACCAAGCCCACGCAGCCTTTGCCCAAAATCTGCAAATTCAGAACCTGCTTGTCGCCAACAAACTCGAAGGCTGTTACTTTCATCTTAACCAGCTGTCTCAATCGCTTTTTGACTTCATCCTTGCTTGCCCTTGGATAGCACAGTATAGTGGAGTATGGTTCTCTGCTGAGCTGTTCAATGTCGACGACGAGATGTTTCTCCAACTGTCCAACCTTCCAAATCATCATGATTTAGGCAACTATCCGGATCTAATAGGGGCAATTAGTTAATGAGAAACCTTCTCACATAAATGCACTTGCAAGACTCAAGGGTTAACGGTAATGCCTAGATTCAGACAAATCACAGAAATACTCAGACTGATGGGCAAAAAAGAGCGCATCCGGAACATATGCATAGTTGCTCACATAGACCACGGAAAAACGACAATGACCGACTCGTTGTTGGCAGATGCAGGGTTGCTGCCTCCTCAAGTGGTGGGTAAGGCAAGAGCATTAGACTACTTGGAGGAGGAACAGAAACGCGGAATCACCATAAAAACAGCAAACATTTCGCTACTACATGAAACAGATGGGCAACCGCACGTGATCAACCTTGTAGACACGCCGGGTCACGTGGATTTCACGGGCAAAGTAACACGAGCCTTGAGAGCGACAGACGGCGCCGTCGTCGTTGTCGACGCAGTTGAGGAAATCATGGCCCAGACAGAGACGGTTACTCGTCAGGCGATGCAGGAAAGAGTGAAGCCTGTTCTGTTCATTAACAAAATTGATCGCCTGATCACAGAGTTAAGACTAAACTCAGAAAGCATTCAGGAGAAGCTTAACCGCATAATCAAAAACTTCAACTGTCTAATAGAAAATTATGCGGAACCAGAGTACAGGAAAAAATGGAAGGTAAGCTCATCAGGCGAGACTGTGGCTTTTGGTTCTGCTCTGCACGGATGGGGATTCACGTTGAACACATCGCAGAAGAAAGGAATCAAGTTCACAGACATTACTGATGCCTACAAGAATGAGAAATATGCAGCACTTGCCAAGTTTTTGCCTCTTCATGATGCGATACTTGACATGGCGACGAAAAACTGCCCATGTCCTATTGAAGCTCAAGGATATCGTGTGCCCAAGATCTGGAAGGGCAAACTTGACTCAGAAATTGGCAAAGCAATGTTATGCTGTAATGACGATGGACCAACGGTCATGTGCGTGACGAACGTTCAAGTTGATCCTAAGACGGGCGCCGTAGCCACTGTCAGATTGTTTTCAGGGTCGGCGAAGAAAGGAGATCAGCTTCACATAGTGAACTGGGAAAAAGAGTTCAGCATAAGCCAAGTGTCAATCTACATGAGCCAATTCAGGGAAACAGTGGACGCTGTTCCAGCAGGAAATATCGCAGCTTTGACCGGTTTGGATCTAGTCAGGATCGGCGAAACACTCGTAGACGCTCAGTACAAGAACCTTGCAACACCATTTGAAGGCTTAAGCTATGTTTCAGAACCTGTCTTAACTGTGGCACTAGAACCAGAAAACCCCGCTGATCTGCAACATCTTAGCGATGCATTGGACAGACTTGCAATTGAAGATCCAAACCTTGCAGTAACGATCAACGCGAGGACAGGAGAATATTTGCTCAGCGGAATCGGCGAACTACATCTTGAAACAGCCGTCAAATTTCTCAAAGAATATTCAAGCGGCATAGAGATCACCGTCTCCAAGCCTACCGTGGATTACAGGGAGACAGTAACCACAAAAGGCTCAGTGGTCATGGCTAAGAGCCTCAACAAGCAAAACAGCTTCTGGATTCAAGCAGAACCACTTGAAGAAAGAACAGCAACTGCCGGAGCATTAGATGAGCATGGAAACACGTTGATAAACTCTGCAAGAAACGTGAAACATCTGGGCAATGTTGAAGCCGCCATAGTCGAGGGATTCAAATGGGCATGCAGAACAGGCCCTCTGTGCGAACAACCCATGAGAAACGTAAGGATAAACCTGCTAGGCGCCATCATACATGAAAATGAAGCCATGCGAGAACACGCTCAGATCGCGCGAAATGTGAGCCGAGCGATCCTAGGCTCATTCTTAACAGCTAAACCTGCGCTTCTTGAACCAATCTTCCGAGTTGAAATAGTAACTCCGACGCAGTTCTTCGGCGTGTGCACAAGCATCGTGGCAGCTAGACGCGGAAAAATCCAGTCCACCCAAAATAGAGCTGACCTTGTAATAATTACAGTGTTGATTCCAGTTGCAGAAACGTTTGGTTTAGCCTCAGAAATGCGGTCAGCCACTTCGGGAAGAGCCTTTTGGCAGAGCTCCTTTGAACACTGGAGCACGGTACCGGAAAAGACTGCTAAGAAAATCATCAAAGAAAATCGTGTAAAAAGAGGCTTGCCAACAGAGATTCCTGAACCAGAGAGATTTATCGAGGAAACGGAAATTGAAAATAATCATCAAACTTCACGATGAACATAGCATCGCATAACGCCAAACAGGAGACAACCAATGAAGATCAAATTGAGCGCATCCTGTCCTTTCGATCTTGATGCGACGCTCTGTTGCGGCCAGACCTTCCGATGGAACAAGCAGGGCGAATGGTGGTTTGGCGTTGTCAGAGACAAAGCTTTCAAAATCCGGCAGACAACTAACATTTTAGAATATGAAAACGCAGATGCAAATTTCGTGAGAAACTATTTCGGACTCGATGACGACTTGCCAAAGATCTACAAGCAAATAGGAAAAGACCAGCAGACAAGAGAAGCCATCAAAAAGTTCAAAGGCTTGAGGATTCTTCGCCAAGATCCATGGGAATGTCTGATTTCCTATATCTGCGCGACCTTCAAGAACATTCCTGCAATAAAACAGATGCTGCTCAGCTTGTCTCACAAATTCGGAAGCCAAGCTTGCTTTGAAGGACAAGATTTCTATGGCTTTCCAACGCCTGAAAGGCTGGCACACTCGTCAGTGAGCGAACTTGCCGCATGCAGCTTAGGTTACAGAGCCAAATACGTTTATGAAACTGCAAGAATTATTCATAAAAACGGCGTTGACGTTTCACACTTCAGCAAAATGGACTATGTAGAGGCGAAAAAGGAGCTTCTCAAATTTTCAGGTGTAGGATTGAAAGTGGCAGATTGTGTTTTGCTTTTTAGCCTCAGGAAGCTTGAAGCTTTCCCAGTCGACGTCTGGGTGACACGTGTCATGATGAAGTATTATGGAGATAATTTTCCAAGAAAATTCGTGGAGAAGATAGCAGGCAAGAGATCACCTAGCGATCCAGAGTATGGAGTGTTAAATGATTTCGGTCGAGAGTATTTCGGAGAATACGCGGGCTATGCACAAGAATATCTGTATCACTTTGAAAGATCAAAATGCTGAGAAAACGTTTTTCCTCTGGTTATTCTGATGAGGCTCGTGCCTTCCACTTTTCCAGTCTCGTCTTGACTTCTTCTCTGAGCTTCTCCTTCGAAACAAGTCGCCCACGCACTATTACATCGTTATTTATGACAATGCTTGGGGTACTCATTATATCGTAGCTTAATCCCTCGTTCAATCCATCTTGTGTTGCCAAATCTACTTCCCTGTAAGAAATACCAAGATCCTGCGCGACCTCTGAAGCTATAGCCTTGGCTAAAGGACAAACAGAACAACCTGGCAAAGTGAAAACTTTCAACTCCACGATCCTTCTCCCTCTATCAGAATCTAGCTTACCTGATGACAGCTCTTAAATCTTTTATGGAATGGCTTAAAAGCCGAAAACGTTTAAATCAACTTGAAAAGTAGCATAGTACGCAAGCAATCCTTGGGGCCCGTAGCTCAGCCCGGTAGAGCGCCAGGCTCATAAGCGTACTTCAATGTGCGCTGAGGTACCTGTTGGTCGGGCGTCCGAATCGCCCCGGGCCCACCATCACTCACGAGCGCTCTATTTCTGCAACAAAAGAAAAGCCGGACACCGATTTCAAAACCTTCGGCATCTCGTCCTTTTCTTCTTTGGGCTACCAACGATTCCGCAAACTTTCAAAAAGGACTACCGTTTTCTGCGCTATGTTTTGAGCTTTGCAGCTAGGTTAGCCACTCTTTTTCCAAGTTCTTTGCAAGAAGCAATGCTTTCATTGTTGAGGGCGCCTACTGCTGCCGCGCCGTAATGCTTGTCGTCGTGTCTTCCCTGAATGACCATCCCATGAACCAGCATCGCTTGGAGTATAGAGAGCAAGGTGGTCTCAGCACCTGAAGCTGTTCCTCCAGAGTTTGCGAAGGCAGCACCAACTTTTCCCGCAAGCTTTCCGTGGATTTTGACTGATTCATCGATTAATTCCTTGAGCTTGCTAGACATCATGCCGTAGTAGGTTGGTGAACCCATTATTATTCCGTCTGCTCCCTGCAGGTCCTCGATGGTTGTTTTGTCAATCTTCTTCACTTCTACAGTTGTGCCTTTCACTTCTTTGGCGCCTTCCGCGATAGTCATCGCCATTTTTTCGGTGTTTCCGCTTCTTGAATGATAAACTATCAGAATTTTCGTCAAATGCTTCGCCTTCCTGTTTTTTAGATGTTGTTGTCTCAGAGTATTTTAGATTTTATCAAGGAAACGCGTCATTTAATGGGGATTTTGGCAATAGAAGATTGTTCCATAAGCTATAAGTGGGCTTGGTTTGCTTAAGCTGTTATGAGGAGAATGGTAGTCCCGTTTACCGGGGAGAAAGGAGAAGGGAGAAGTAACTTATAACCTACCATTCTCCTCATACATTTTCCAGTATCCATGCAGAAGTTGCTTTTAAACTTTTGTTTCTATTTCGAATTAAATCTTTCAGCTTTCCCGAAAAAAGATCCAAGCTAAGTCTTTTTGCAGATTACACGCTTAACTTCTTCCTTAAATCGCTCCGTGTCCATGAAAAAAGTCTTTATATGCCTAGCATTGACTATTGGATCAGAGTTCTTCCGTTTTATTGATTCTTCCGGCCTCTCCCACTGATTAATCAGCTCGACAGGGATCGCAGGTGCAACCTCTTTTATCAACTCGACAGTTTTTGTGGCAAATTGATAGGAGAATTGGCAAATTGGACTGTAGAAAACTATTGCCCTATCCAAATCCTCCTGCAGTGGTTCATATTCTCCAACAGGAAGAGCTGACGCGTATTCGCCTTCGATCGGAAGATACATCACACCCTCTTCAGGTGCTTGCAGAAATCTATTCTTCTTGAAAAACTCGGACAGAGAAAGAAGTTCGCCAGTGTTGAAAGCTTTTGTTGCGATGAACCTGCACGGTCTGTTGCCAAGACAAGTCCTTCCAAGCTTTACGTCATCAATAACGCTTTTCAGCAACTTTGTGCCTATTCCAAGCTTCTGCGCCGCTGAAGTTGGATTGTAAACGCACGTAAGGGTAAGAACATCGTCTCTTCCCGTGGTTTTGGTTGGATCAGCCGTTTCTGGGTAATAGAGTATCTGCGCTACTGGCTTATTGTCGTAATAGGCGATTTTCGCTACTGAACCATATCTATCAAGCATTTTGTGCAGCCAAGATCTCTTCAGATCCATTCCCTTTCGATGGACAAGATCGTTCAGTCTCTTGCTGGAGCAGACGTAAAGAAGATCTTCTATGTTTTCTCTTTCAAGATCTTTGATTTTGATCTTGTTTTGCAACGCGTGTTCTTCTCTCTTCTTTTTCTAGAATTCACTTATGATTTTGTCAACCGTCATTATCTTGGCGTTGTAGACGTATTCCAGATACTTTAGACCCTGTTCCTGATCTTCTTGTGTGTAGGCTTCAACGCCGTCTTGGGCTATATTTATCTTATATCCTCTAAAGAAAGCGTCTGCAGCCGTGTGTCTTACGCATATGTTTGTGTGCAAACCGCCCAAGATGATCGTTTTCACGCCTTCGCCTTTGTGTAGGCTTCTCAGAAGCGAGTCCAAGCCTGTTTCATAGAAGCCGCTGTAAGCTCTTTTTTCAACAATATAGTCTTTTCCGGTAGGCTTCAGTTCGGGGATCGTCTCGGCGCCTTTTGTGCCTTTAATGGCATGTTTTCCCCATTTGGCCACGACCTCCACGTCCTGCGGATAGTGAGCATCATTACTATAAATGACTGGAATTCCGTGTTTGCGTGCGGCTTCAACGAGCTTCTTGAGTTTTGGAATTATACAGTTTGCTCTATCGCATTTCAAGTCACCAGTCACAAAATCGTTCAGCATGTCGACTAGTATCACGGCTTTGTTATCCAAACAAGTGAACCTCCACAAAATGAGAATAGGAGCGAAACGCTATTTATAGTTCGCTTAACGTTCCGTTTCTAAAGTGTATGGGCCGTTTGTCAGGTTTTCTGCTCCACGTTTTTTGACTAGAACGCTGTCTTCTATGCGGACACCGCCATAGTCTATGAGGTAGACGCCGGGCTCGTTCGTTACGACATTTCCAGGCATGAGTCTGTCCTTACTTTGTGAACTTAATGCCGGCGGTTCATGAACGTCCAAGCCTAAGCCATGTCCTAAACCGTGAACAAAGTAGTCACCGTAGCCAGCGTCAGCTATGGTTTTGCGGGCGGCAGCATCTACATCTTTTGCCTTCGCTTTGGGTTTTATCGTTTCGAAGGCCTTGTGCTGTGCTTTTTTGACGATTTCGTAAAGCTTCATCTGTTTCTCAGAGGGTTTTCCAGCAACCATCGTCCTAGTCATGTCTGAGCAATAATCGTGGTATTTAGCGCCTATGTCCACGACAACCAGTTCGCCTTTCTTGATCTGCTTCTCCATACATCCTCCATGCGGATAGGCTGATCGGGCGCCCGAAGCAACTGAAGTTTCAAACGCTGTCCCCCAAGAATCCTTCATCCGCATCGCATATTCAATTTCAGCCGCAACCTCGGTTTCCTTCACACCAGGACGAATAGTTTCATAGGCTGCTTTCATGCCGGCGTTGGTCAGTTCAGCCGCTTTCCGCATTAGTTTCAACTCATCTTCAGTCTTCACTTTGCGGAGTTCCCAGACAAGACGTCCTTGAATCTTCAACTTTGCTGTTCCCTTAATTTCCTTCATGATGCTCCGGTAGCTTTCAACGCTCAACGAGTCTGCGGCCAGTTTTTTGATTTTGAAAGCCTTAATCTGGCC
>JBGPAV010000009.1:0-13960 GCA_041480925.1 Bathyarchaeia archaeon
CGGAAAGTGCCAATCGAGGTACAGCGCAAAATAGCTGTCGCCCTTGCTGAAGCTGTCCAATATGACGTTACATCAAAGAATGCTGGAGGAAGAATAGACGAAACAGAACACCCATTCACCAACGGCTACTACGACGACGTGCGAATAACAACACACTATTTCGAGGACATGTTCGCTTCATCCATATTCTCAGTACTGCACGAAGCAGGACACGCCATCTACGAACAAGACCTGAAACCAGAATGGATGTATCAACCAGTCGGAACCGGCTGCTCATCAGGCTTCCACGAATCGCAATCACGAACCATAGAGAACATAGTGGGCAGATCCCGAGAGTTCTGGAAATACTTCCTGCCAAAACTGAAAGAAATTGCTGGAAAAACCCTCGTAGACATAGACCTAGACAAATTCGTGCACGCCATAAACCAAGTAAAACCATCGAAGATACGTGTCGAAGCAGATGAAGTAACCTACGGACTTCACATCATTGTAAGATTCAACATTGAGCGTGACCTATTTGCTGACAAGATAACCGTGAAAGAGCTACCAGATATCTGGAACCAAAGCTACAAGGACTATCTTGGAATCAAGATCAACAACGACTCAGAAGGCGTAATGCAAGACACTCACTGGGCTAACGGCTACTATGGATACTTCCCAAGCTACGTGCTAGGCAACATCTACAGTGGACAACTACTGGCGGCAATGGAAAAAGATGTGCCAGACTGGAGAAAACAGCTTGAAAAAGGCAACTTCGCACCAACAAAACAATGGCTGATCAAAAACGTCCACAGTCAAGGAAATCTCTACGACCCGCCGGCTCTCATCAAGAAAATAACAGGTAAAGAGCTGGGAGTCAAACCATACCTAGATTACCTAAATGAGAAATACTCGAAGCTGTACGGCTTCTAGCCAACTTTCCCTTTTCTTATATGCTGATACACTTCCAGAGCAATTTCTGCAAAAATAGCCGCAACCAAGATGCACAGGCCACTCCAACCCAGCACCGCGTTGTAAGAATTGCTGCCATACAGAAAAAGAATGCCGCCAAGTATTGCAACGCATAGACAAAGTAAGTCTTTCAGAGACATATCGACTACACCCTTATTTTAAACCCGATACACATTCGAGAGTATATAGGTTTAGCCCTAACGCGGCAGTAATTCCGCAACCATAAGAATAGCATATGACACGAGGCAGTTGTGACGTAGTTTGCCGAATCCGACACCGACACTTATTCGCCGAGTTTTGACGGGGGACTCTTCACACCATGACTTGTCCGACAGTTTTAAATAGGGCCTCAACAGTAAGACGAAGCAATGGTGAACATAAATGTCGGAAAATGCTGTCAAGAAGCCGGGAACTAAAGATGAGCTCGTCAAAATACTGACGGATGCAACCAAGAGAGCTCTGGAACTTCAAAGAGCACCTAAAGCAAAACCGACAATTTCTGCAACAGCCGAGACACTAAACATACATCGAGACACTCTACACACATGGCTTAAAGAATTTAATGTCGATTTCAAAGAAATCACAGAGGCTATGCCGACAGAGTTTGAAGGCGATGCTGTCGGACCCTCCAAAAGCACATACTTGATCGGTGAGGCTCTTGTCGGAGAAGGAAATGAGGTTGCACACATTGATCTGTTGATGGGAGACAAATGCGGTCCTGTTGGTGAAGCTTTCGCTGCAGGAATCTCGAACCTCTCTGTTGGTCACACGCCATTGCTTGCTGTCATAAGGCCGAATCTTCCACCAAAACCCCACACGCTGATTGTGCCAAAGGTGACAGTGAAGAACCTTGAAGACGTGGGCAAAATCTTTGGCCCTGCACAGGCTGCGGTTGCGAAAGCCGTCGCTGACGCGACAGAAGAAGGAATCATTCCAAGAGACAAAGCAGATGACTGGGTGATAATCTGCAGCGTGTTCATACACCCACAAGCCACTGATTTCCGCAAAATATATCATTACAACTATAGCGCAACCAAAATGGCGCTCAAGAGAGCCCTTTCGAAATATCCGACGCTTGAGAAGATTTTCTATGACAAGGATAGAGCCATACATCCAATAATGGGCTTCAAAGTTCCTCGCCTTTGGAGGCCGCCTTACCTGCAGATCGCGCTCGATAACCCAGATCTGGAGAGAGCGAAGAAAGTGATACAGCAGCTTCCTGGAAGCGACAGGATAATCATCGAAGTAGGCACACCGCTCATAAAGAGATACGGAACCAGAGTAATAAACGACCTGAGGCAAGTTGCAAAGGACATATTCGTTGTCGCAGATCTGAAAACACTGGACGTTGGAAAAGTCGAAGCCGATCTGGCATACGATGAAACTGCAGACGCCGTAGTCGCAGCAGGACTCGCACCAGCTGAAACATTAGACTCCTTTACACATGAAGCTAAGAGACTTGGAATATATGCTGCAGTTGACATGCTGAACGTGGAAGATCCTGTGAAAAAACTCAAAAGTCTCAAAGAAATCCCTGACATCGTCATCCTCCACAGAGGCATAGATCAAGAAACCGGAAAAACCCTCGGATTAGGTTTGATTCAAGAGATACGACAGACATTCAAAGACAAAAAATTCCTAGTCGCTGTCGCAGGCGGAATAGTGCCAGAGACCGCCAGAGAAGCCTTGCAAAAAGGAGCTGACATAATAATCGTTGGAAGATACGTGACGCAATCAAAGGATATCGAACGTTCTGTAAGAGATTTCCTTGAGTCAACCCCGGAAATGCGCGAAGACATAGACCTATTCAGAGTCCACGTGGAATAACTTATCAAACGCCCGAACATTCGGGCACCCAACTTTTTATTGCTTTAAGCAAAAATCTTGAAGGCAAAATAGGCTGCCAAAAAGATAATGCCAGTTGAAAGAAAAACCCAGAAAAACCCAAATGTCTCAGCAACAAAGGGACCAACGTAAGAGCCGCATGCTCCACCCACACCAATCAAAACATTGAACAGCCCCGCTTTGCCTGCCGGAATGAGCTCCATTGACAACGAAAGAGTGTAGACCAAAAACAGAGCATAGGCAAAACCCATCATAATCAAAACTCCAGTTGCAAGCGCTACTTGATATGTCGTTGTCGGCAGAACTAGAACAAGAAGAAGCGCGAGGAAACTTCGAAAGATGACAACACGCCCTATATTGGGTTTTTCAACTGTTTGAATCGATCTGATACCGGCTAAGAAATATCCCGCTACGCCTCCACCTGAGTTTAGTACAAACACGGCAAAAACAAAGCTTGCTGGAAGAGAAGCAGTCATGGCTATGTTGGAGATGAATATTGGCATTGGAGTGAACAGTATGCTAGTTGCAAGTGAGAATAGGATAAGGCCAATACAGAAAGCGTTGATGTTTTCTCTTTTGAGCCTTTCATTCACTCTTTCTCCATCCAATATTCTGGAGGCAAGAGATATGCCATGGTATGCAAAATCTATGGATTTCTCTATACTGACTAGGCCTCTCTCGAACACTAAAGCAGGATCAGCTATCAGCACAGTAGAAAGGGCAAATGCGACCAAATTTAGGGCGCTAACCACATACAGCGTATTTGTGGCACCTGTTCCGCTAATAGACAGCAGAAACCCCAGAAGTAAGCCAATGAGCCAACCGGTTTCAGTGAAACCTTCATAGAAAGCGAATGATCGTTCCCAATCTGTTCTGGAATACGATTCGGCTATTAGGACATTCTTCGGCGCTTCGTGGGCAACGTGAAGAATTGACAGGACTGCATAGAGAACTATCAGCAAACTGATGCTAGTTGTCATCGTGAACAGGCAAAGAATGATGCTTGACGATACGAAAGACAAGAGAATATATCGTTTATACTTCTTCGTCCTATCGCACAGATATCCCCAGAAAAATGAAGCGGGAATTGCCAAAAACAGCGCCGTTGCGGCCAAGATTCCTATGTGAACAAGAGAGCCCTGAACCGTTTCGCTCATTACGTATAGCGGCAGAAACACGGATAACAAGCCAAAACCCATTTCGTGGAAGAAGAACCCTAGCCGCCACATAGCCACAGAACGACTTCACGGATGAATTAAAACCTTTACGTCCTAGCGTAGGTCTTTCTGAGAAGCAAGATGTTCCTCATAAATCCTTAATAGTAAGTGGCCTAACTTCCATTAACGCGTTTGGAGCGTTGCAGTCAATGGCAAAGTTCAAAGTTATAGTGTCAGATCCAGAAGGAACTTCAAAAGTGGTTGAACTTGAAGAAAACCGTGCCGCCCCATTGATCGGCAGAAAGATAGGCGAGATAATGGATGGATCTGTAGTAGATATCCCAGGGCAGAAAATACAAGTTACCGGTGGTTCTGACAAAGACGGTTTCCCTATGAGACCTAGTGTCCATGGCGGTGTTCGCCGAAGAGTTTTATTGAGCGGAGGAGTAGGGTTTAACTCTCAAAAGGAGGGAATGAGGAAGCGCAAGACGGTAAGAGGCAATATCATTACTGATGAAATTGTTCAAATAAACTTGAAAATAGTGGGAAGAGCGAAAAAACAGGAAGAAAGCAATAAAGTAAAACAGAAAAAAAGGAAACAGCCGAAAAAGGAAGCTGAAGAAGCACCCAAGGAAGCCTCGCCGCAAGGCAACGCACCCTAACTATTAGCTCAAAACTTATTAGTTGACAACATTCAATCCTCTCAATCAGCTGTATAATTGATGGGAAATGTAGAATGAGCACCGAGAAGAGCAAAGCTTTGCAACAGCAGCCTGAGGTCAATATTGGCACTATGGGTCATGTTGACCATGGCAAAACGACACTGGTACAGGCTTTAACTGGTGTCTGGGCTTCAAGACATAGCGAAGAGCTGAAAAGAGGAATCACGATCAAACTGGGCTATGCTGATATGCCCATATACAAATGCCCAGATTGCAAACCTCCAAAGAATCTATCCACTCAACCCATTTGTCCCAACTGTGGCTCAAAGGCAGTTTTTGTTCGCGCAATCAGTTTTGTAGATGCTCCTGGACATGAAGCATTGATGGCTACAATGCTTTCTGGCGCCGCAATAATGGATGGTGCGATACTTGTTATTGCAGCAGATGAACCGTGCCCGCAGCCTCAAACAAGAGAACACTTGGCAGCCGCTGACGTAATCGGTATCAAGAACATCATTATAGCACAGAACAAGGTTGACATAGTTGATGAAAAGAGAGTACACAAAAACTATGATGAGATAAAAAAATTCGTCAAAGGCACATTCGCGGAAGACGCACCAATAATACCGATCTCAGCTCAGCGAAGAGTAAACATAGACGTCCTTCTTCAAGCCATGGAAGAACTGATACCTACACCGAAGAGAGACGAGACTAAACCGCCTCTAATGTATATTGTCCGCTCATTTGACGTTAACAAACCGGGCACTCAAATTGAAGAACTTGAAGGCGGAGTCATCGGAGGAACGATACTTCAAGGCAAATTCAAAGTCGGCGATGAACTGGAGATACGTCCAGGGATAGTCAAAGAAAAAGAAGGAAGAACCAACTATACACCACTTCTCAGCGAGGTCGTAAGCCTCCATGCAGGCAGTAAAGAAGTAGATGAAGCCCGCTGCGGAGGTCTAGTTGGTGTTGGAACACTTTTGGACCCATCATGTTCCAAGGCGGACAGTCTGATAGGAAACATTGTTGGAAAAACCGGAATACTTCCGCCCACCTTATCAGAGCTGACAATGGAAACTCAGATTCTTGAACGCGCGGTTGGAACGAAAGAGCTGGCAAAGCTTGACGAGGTAAGCATGAACGAGACTCTGCTTCTGCATGTCGGAGCCGCCATAACTCTTGGGAAGGTGGCCTCAGTCAGAAAAAACGCGGTAGTTGTGAAACTCACTCGACCAGTATGCACTCAAACAGGCTCACGAGTTGCCATAAGCAGAAAAATAGCGGGAAGATGGCGACTTATAGGATACGGAATGACAAAATAAGCATGCCACCAACACTCAAACCAGCAAAGGCAAATTTGAAAATAATTTTAGACTCAAATGCCTTTTTCGTTCCACTTCAATTCAAGATCGACGTTTTTGAAGAACTTGGAACGTTGATTGACAGAAATTTTGAGCCAATCCTGCTGTCTCCAATTCTTAAGGAAATTGAAAGAATGACAAAAAAAGATAATCCGAAAATAAGAAAGAATGCAAACTACGCATTGAAATTAGCTGAAAGATGCACGTTAGTCAGAATAGATGATGCCATGATTCAGCCAGACGACGCGATAGTGCAAGTTGCTCATGAATGGAAATGTCCAGTCTTTACGAACGACATGCCACTTAAAAAGAGGCTAAGAGATATAAATGTGCCAGTCATTTATGTGAGGCAAAAGTCACGATTAGAGATTGATGGGAGGTTATGACCCTCTTGTTTAAGCTTATAACACTGGAAGACACGATACGGATTCCGCCTGAAACATTCGGCAACCCGCTTGAAGAAGTTGGCCATCAACAAGTCAAAGCAAAATATGAAGGCGTAGTCAACGAAGAATTAGGATACGTAATAGCGGTAATAGATGTTAAAGTCAGCCCCACTGGAAAGATTATTCCTGGAGATGGCGCAACCTATCACAAAGTGGCTTTCTCACTGCTGGCTTTCTATCCTATGCTACAAGAGGTAGTTGAAGGGGAAGTCGTGGAGATCGCAGACTTCGGAGCCTTCGTGCGAATAGGACCCATAGATGCGTTGCTTCATGTTTCTCAACTCATGGACGATTTCATTTCCTACGATGAAAAGCAAGGTGTTCTATTAGGTAAGGAAACGAAAAGGAAGCTAATAAGTGGAGATCAGGTTCGTGTAAGAATAACTGCAGTTTCACTCGGTAGAGCTGGAAGCTCTGGCAAAATTGGCGTGACAGCAAGACAGCCATTTCTGGGCAAATTAGAATGGATTGAATATGACACGCAAAAGATAAAGGAAACTGCAGAAAAGAAACCACCTGAGAAACCTCAAGCAGCTCAAAAGAAAAGTGATCAGCAATGAGCGAAAAAGCTTGTTCATCATGCCATTTCTTGACAAAAGAGCGCACATGCCCAAAATGTAGAACCACCAGTCTAAGCGATGACTTCAGTGGTCTAGTCATAATTTTTGATCCGGAAAACTCCGTGATAGCTAAAGCAATGAATATCAAGGAGAAAGGGCGATACGCGTTAAAGGTCAGATGAGATGACCATCGTCTACAGCCTTACGCCGAGTTTGCGCAAAAAGCTTAAACATCCTCTTGGCACGCTTATCCGCGGCTCTTTCGCTGAAACAATGAACAGATTGAAAGAAATGGTAGAAAAAGAGAAGCCTAGCTGCATAATCTCGGTAGGCGACACCGTTTCAAAAAACATGGCCAGAAAGGGGTTCACCTCGAAACTTGTAATCGTGGACAACATAACGATGAGGAAAGCTACCCGGCCAGTAGCTTTCACCGCCGAAAAGACGGTGTATGTTCAAAACCCTGCCGCCACAATAACAGATGCAGCCATAAATGCGATTCAGGAAGCATTTAGGCACAATGGAACCACAAAAATCATTGTGGATGGAGAGGAGGACTTGTTGACCCTCGCTGTTGTTCTTTATGCACCTAACGATTCAGTTGTTATCTATGGCCAGCCATATGAGGGCATCGTCGTAGTCAGAGCTTCAGCATCAAAAAAAGAGGAAATTGCTACAATACTCAAGACTATGGAAAACCCTCGAAAAGCTAAATAGGAAGGCACCATATCAAGTCAACACCACGCAGGGAAAAGTCATGGAAATCAAAATCCTCTCAGATAATCGCAATCCCATGCTCAAACGCAGAGAAATCAGTTTCAGTGTAGAACATGAGCAGATGGGTAGTACTCCTTCTAGGAAGGAAGTTAGAGCGGCTGTGGCTGTAGCGGTGAAGACAGATGAGAACGTCGTCTTTGTCAAAAGATTTGTGACTAAGACAGGTATGCAAACAGCTACAGGTTTTGCTAATGTTTATGAGAGTATTGAACAGGCAAAGCTTATTGAGCCAGAATATATTGTGAACAGGAACATTCCACCAGAAAAGCCGAAAGAAGAGGCACAAGGGTAGGGTTAAACATGTCGAAGAAAGCTGGAACGCCGAAGAAGGAAGCTCCGAAGAAAGAGACAGCGAAGAAGACAGAAGAGGCTCCGAAGAAAGTTCCGAAAGAGGAAGAAGTGAAAGCTGAAAAGGTTGAAAAAGCGGAGAAGGCGCCGAAGCCAGAGAAAAAGAAGAAGCCTGGAAAACGTATTCACACGTTATACAAAGTGGAGACAGATAAGGTTACAAGGTTGCGACCGACTTGCGAGCGCTGTGGCACAGGATATTTCATGGCTGACCATGGCAACAGATACACTTGTGGACACTGCGGTTTCACACGGTACAAACGTGCTGAGAACGAGCATGTTTAAATCGTTGGTCGCTCTGTTGTTTTTTGATGATTTAGATGCTTAGGGTAAATGTTTCTGTAACCAACATTTCTGCTGATCGTTTTTGGGATATCAAAAAACCTATCCCTCAGATTCAGATAAACACAAATCTCAATCTGGTTGGGATGGAGAAGAAATCCGAGGATTCTCTGGAAGTTCCCTTTATTTTAACCATTAATTACAACCCATCCATAGCACAGTTAAGCATGAAGGGCAAGGCCTATGTGTCCGGGGATAAAGTCGAGCTTGAAAAAGCGTACAAAGACTACGAAGAAAAGAAGCCCCCGCCACCCGTGATAGTGCAGTCCATTTCAAACGTTGTTTTCATAGAATCAGTAGTCATATCAAGAGCCCTGAATATTCCGCCACCAATTCCTCTGCCTCAGATACCTGAAGCTAGACCGCCAAGCGAGAAAACCACAAAGGTAGATTATAGCGCGTAGAAGGATATTCTATTTTAATGGCACATACATTGACGAGCGCGAAGCGCCAATGCCTGGTGTTCCATGCCTCACAGGCTTGTTCGTGATGGCGAACTCGCCCAAATAATGGCCAATCATTTCTGGCTTAATTTCCACTGCAACAAACTCTTTTCCATTGTGAACAGACACTGTTATTCCGACCATTTCTGGAAGGATGATCATGTCACGTAGGTGTGTTTTAACGGTTGGGCTACCTCCCTGTCTGAGGGTTTCTCGTGCTTCTCTGATCTTTTCAAGAAGTATTCTGTGGTCAGGAGAGAAGCCCCTGTGAAGACTTCTTCTCTGCCTTGAAGGAAGAAGAGTGATTATTTCGTCCATAGACAGAGTCTGCAATTGCTCAAGAGTGTATCCGCGATACGTGAATTCTTTTGGCATATTTTCTTCACCCTTTTGGTAGTTTTATATGCTATAAACCTTCTGCTATGGCCGCAGCACGTGCGCTCTTCTTCTTTCTTCCGGTTCCTCTTGCTGCAATGAGACCGACTTTTTGTCCTGGTGGCGCTCCGTGCGAGGTGGTTGTTCCCACTCTTGCACTCCTCTTGCTGCTTCCGAATGGATGCACGGCAGGAACCATTGCTCTTCCTCGTGTTCTCGGATATTTGTGTCCTTTGGCTTTCATCATGTGAAATTTCGCCCCAGCCTTCAGGAAAGGCTTTTCAAGTTTTCCTGCTCCTGAAACCACACCGACCGTGGCTCTACAATAGTTGTCTATGTACTTGGATTTTCCAGAAGGAAGCTTGATTATCGTTCCCTGTGGTGTATGCGTTACAACGGTTGCGTAAGTCCCTGAGGATTTTGTGATTTTGCCACCGTCTCCCGGGCGGAGTTCAATATTGCAGATCATCGTTCCTTCAGGGATTTTCCCAAGGGGAAGTATGTTGCCCACTTCTACTATGGCTTTTCCGCCTATCTGTATTTGCTGGCCCGTGTGAATGCCCTCAGGTACGATTGTATAGCATTTCTCGCCGTTCTCAAATCTCACCAAGGCAAGCGGAGAGCCTCTACCTGGATCGTGGATAAGCCGCTCGATTATGCCGTTGGTGGCGGCTTCATAATGTTCTTTTGCGCTGATCGTTAATGATGGATATCTTGAGGGCGCCACTCTCTTGTGAGTTGAAGCTCTGAAAACAGAATTGCCGCGTCCGCGTCTCTGAACACGAATTCTCTTTCCCATTTGTCAGTTCTCCATGTGATTTTACAGGATTCCAAGTTTGATCGCGACGTCAGCTGCCTTAAACTCAGGCTGCAGCATAACAAAGGCTTTCTTTTCACCCTGTGGAGTGATGTGGGTGTTGACGGTTTTGACCTTCACTTCATATAGTTCTTCCACTGCCTTCCGCACGTCAGCTTTGCTTGCTTTCAGGCTGACTATGAAGACCAGTTTGTTTTCTTTTTCAACCATAATGCTTGCAGATTCAGTCATGAGCGGATAACGTATGACTTCGTAAGGTTCCATTATGCCTTTTCTCCTTCTCCATAGAGTTCATTTAGCTTTCCTATTGCACTGTTTGTCCATACTGTTAGCCTTCCAAGATGTGTGCCGGGTGCCAGAAGCTCAGCATTCAAGTTCTTTACGATAACAACATCCACGCCAGGTATGTTCTCGGCAGCTTCCACTATTCCTCTATTTTCTGCCACCACGATCAAGGGACCTGTGGCTTGCTTCATTTTTCTGCCGCGGCTTTTACCTTTTCCAGCTCGAGTGTTTCTGCTTTCTCTTACTCGATAAATTTCGGAGAGAATGCCCAGATGTATAAGTGTTTCTTCAACTTCTTTTGTTCTCTTTAGACTTTCAAAATCATCTGTTACAACAAGGGGGATTTCGAGGATGTCTTCAATTGCGTGCCCTCTTTTTGCCACAGTCTCTCTGGATGCTGTAGCAGCTATTGCTGAAAATAAGGCTAAACGTTTCTCTTTCTTCGGGATTCGTTTGACTATTTTCTTTTCAGAGGTTGGTGGATGTCCTGCTCTTCCCTTCACTGTTCCAGGGGAAAACGCTGCTCTGCCGCTTGGTCCTTTAGTTCTGGGTATTCTTGAGATACCCGAACCTGTACCCCTGGATTCGGCTGTTGTTCGTTTGCCAGCCATGGGGTCTCGGCCTTGTGGCTGGAACCGTGTGGACTGTATTGCCAGGACAGCCCGTTTTATGACGTCAGGCCTGAGGGGTGTTGCAAAAACCGTGGGTAGATCTACCTTGCCGACTGGTTTACCCTCAAGGTTGAAGATTTTAGCTGATTTCTTAGTCATCGGTTTTCACCGTCTATCCTCCCTGCGGAGATTCGAGGGATAAATGTGTAATCTGCGGTGGTTCTTCGCCCACATTTCTTGGTGGACGTGCTGGGTAACGCAATTTTATAGCTCGCTTTTCTGTGCCCGCTATACTTCCTTCTAGTATGACGTAGGAACCTTTGACGAGACCGTATCTGATGAAGCCTCCTTTCGGTGTAACTTCTTTTCCATCTGTGCCTATTTTGAGTATACGCTTATTGTATTGTATTCTTTGATGAAACCCCATCTGACCTGCCCTAGCTACACTGTACGTGACGTGATGTGGGTTCCATGGCCCTAAAGTGGCTACACCTCTCTTTGTTTTGCGTCCCTTTGCTTGAAGTATGGTTACGCCCCAGCGCTTTACTGGTCCCTGAAAGCCTTTTCCTGTGGTTATGGCGCCTATGTCTACGAATTGGCCGTCCTTGAAGAGTTCTGTTGGTGTGATTGTTTTTCCTAGCAGGTTCTTTGCATATTCGAATTGCTGCTGGATTGTGCCGCCGCCTATTTCCATTTCAGCCATATTTGGTTTCTTCTTTGACAAGCTAGTTTTTTCAGGTTGCGTGATTGCGATAGCTCGAATCACCTTAATTTCTGATAGACTATCTTCTATTTTCTTGAGACTAGTTTCCGCGTCAAAATTTTCTGGCAGTGTGAGTATTCTTTCAAGATTGTCCGGTGGGTCTTTCATCCATGCTTCGGACAGTGTTTGTAGCCCGTAGAGGTTTTTGGTATAGGCTCTTACAGCGCATATAATCATGGGAGGTGTTTCTAGGATTGTGGCTGAAGACATCACTTCTTTTCCGAAGTTTGGTGAACGTTTTCTGTCTTCTATCTTAAAAACATGTGTTGTTCCGGCTTTGTAGCCGATAAAACCGAGAAGCCTAGGCGCGTCTGCCATTATTTTTGGCCAGAAACGTATTCTGGCTACTTGGCGCTTAGCGCGGTGCCTAGGCAAGTAAGCTAGTGAACCATGTCGTGGAGCATGCGTTTTTCTATGTCCCATTGTTTTTCCGCTTCGTGTCTGTTAGCAATGAGAACAATTGGTTATAAACATTACCGTTATGGTTCATGTTTAGGTTGACATTCTTATTCTCGTCACTTTGAACTTGACGCCTTGATCCTGACATGACAGCTCGTTCACCATGTTCATCCAATCTTCTTTGGGCAAGTCTCTTGACAAGGGCGTGAGGTAAGGTGTTAGCGAGCATAAGGCGTATAAGCAGAGATTAGTTGACTCGCTGAGAACTATCTTTGGATCTTCAAAGACTATTTTGTCGCCAACTTTGTAGTTTGTGGCACATTTTTCAGGAACCCTAACAACTTCCAATACTACTCTATACATGCCTTCTCACTCAGTTGTGTGTTGTATATGATGCATAAGTCATCTCATCTTTAGGGTTTTGTTTTCTTCTCAGATATGACTCTGTCCCAAATATAGACTACAGGCAAGTATCAGATGCTGGGAAATGTTAAATCTAGGGCGGATTAGTGTTGTTGGGAACCAGTATGTCTGACAACGTGTCCCGTGTTGCGCACGCCCTTTACAATTCAGGATGCCTCAAGTTTGGAAGCTTCAGAATCAAATCGGGAGCCATCAGCCCATATTATATTGATCTAGCTTGTTTACTCTCTTCACCCAGAGAACTCTGCAATGTTGCTGAAGTAGTTGCTTGTGAGATCAAAAACTTGATGGCTGTTGATCAGATTGACAAGCTGGCTTCAATTGAGCTGAAAGGTGCTCTCATATTGCCCAGCATAGGCTGCCAAGTGGACTTACCTTGTGTGGTTATAAGAAAGGAAGAGAAAGCCTATGGAGTGACTGGCAGAATTGCAGGAGCAAGTGTCATCAAAGGTGATCATATCCTATTTTTTGATGACGTGGTCAGCGAAGGTCTGTCTAAAGTTGAAGGCATAAAGCCGTTGGAGGAACTTGGGGCCAAGATCAAACACTTGATGGTTATTGTGGACAGAGAACAGGGCGGAAAAGAGAATCTTGGGAAATTGGGTTATACGGTTCACGCTCTAGCAAAGATTTCTGAGCTAGTCAAAAGCCTATCTGCATCTGGAGCCATTTCGAAAGAACAAGCTGAAACCGTTTTGAACTACATTGGAAGAAAATAGCTTCTTAACCCATTCACCGCTTTTCGTCTAAGTAGCAATAGCCTGTGGCAACTTTCTTCTGCATCTCCTTAAGCCATTTGTCAAAGCCTGTTGTTTTAATTCTCTGCAATTCCTTCTTAACTGATCCATATTGTTGTAGCTTCTCACATTCCTCCATATTAGAACATTCCACACAAAGCGTGTAGTCTTTCTGCCCGCAACATTCGCGAACTACACAGTTGGGGTTTCCGCCGCCATTCCCACAGCTAGGACATTCGCCGAAGAGTTTAACCAAACCGTCCATAACCTTGTCAAATTCCTCATAGTGTTGAAGCGAGGGCTCCCATTTTGCAAGTTCTGGCATCATTTTGTCAAAGCCATAAGCGCCAATGACTTGTTTCAAATTTTCAACAGCTTGCTTTATTCTTCCCTGGTAGATGCCGCACGCGCCGCAATACAATCCACAATAGCCGACCAAACTCTTTGCAGCCATAACCAAAGACAAACACCCTTTTTTGACGTACTGCCAACTATTCAAAAGCACATGATTTTTATAAGATCTTCATTTCCAATAAGCTTCAAAAACTTGGCTTGTAGGTATTCTTCAAATATTCCAAGATTTTCTTCGCAGCTTGTCCAGGAAGGCATTGAGTAGTGTCTACTGCAAGTTCCGGTTTTAAAGGAGGCTCGTAAG
>JBGPAV010000010.1:0-13905 GCA_041480925.1 Bathyarchaeia archaeon
CACCTTCACTTGCAGAAAGTGATTCAGACTATTTTGGCGCACCCATATATTTCAAAGAAGCGTATTTCGCTGGAAAAACGCTTTCAGCTGATGTTTCCTTAAGCAATTACGGCGCCATAGGCTACACGAGTGACAATACCGCTGTAGGCATAATTCCACTTGTGTGCCTCTACGAGATAGACTGGCAGAAATACAACAGCGAATATTCGTAGAAAGGAGAAACCACTTGTTTCCAAAGGTTCCAGATCAGCATAAACCAAACAAGCCTATGGTTCCGAATGGTCTAGGCGTTTTTTACGTGCTAGTCAGCACAACCTATCTTTTCCTCATATACTTCTTTGATCTCATCAAAAGCCCAAACGGAGTTTCTGCACCTTTAACACTTGCCGCATGCATTCTTTTCGGCGGCTTCATGGGTCTTCTAGATGACTGGATAGATGTTAAATGGAGATACAAAGCGTTTCTTCCGCTGATCGCTGCCATACCTTTAGTTGTCTTTGCTTTCAGACTTGGTCTGCGTACTTCAATAACCATTCCTCTTATCGGAATAATCGGCTTTGGACAATGGTACTATTTCTTGATAATTCCACTGCTCGTGACTGTAGCAACAAACACCGTCAACCAACTCGGCGGTCTAAACGGCTTAGAAACAATTCCTCCTGCCATAGTCTTGATTGGTCTGATGATTATTTCCGGGCAATATGCTGTCCTTTTGTATGCTCCATTAACCGTTTGGCTGCTGCTTTCCGCCTTCAATTTTCTGGGCAAAATCTTCATAGGCAACACCGGCTCTTTCTCCATCGGCATAACACTTGCCGCATTCGCGATTATCACCGATCTAAAATCCAA
The DNA here is from genome assembly GCA_041480925.1 of Bathyarchaeia archaeon. Taxonomy (GTDB): domain Archaea; phylum Thermoproteota; class Bathyarchaeia; order Bathyarchaeales; family Bathycorpusculaceae; genus JBGPAV01. The sequence goes on from JBGPAV010000010.1 coordinate 850, forward strand.
CCTCGTGATCTCCCTTCTACCCTACATACTCAACTCATCACTGATTCTTCTGATATACTTTTTCCATAGAACCAAAGCAAGCGTATCTTTTGACGGAAAGAAACTGTCATCAGATCACGTTCGAAGCCTCGTTACATTGACGACGTATCGCCGTCCTTTAACTGAGAAGCAGACAGTATTGCTGATTTCGTTGTTGGTAGCAGTTACAACCATGGTGGCTTTCTTTGCTTGGCTGCTAAAACTTTGAAAAAAAGCTTTGAGCTTGTATGTAGTCGATTGTTACACACAAAAGGCAAAAACACGTCAGCGTTGAGGCTTAGTTGAGGAGGTTAATCAGCTAGCTTCATAACTTAGCTTGTTACTGTGGGGAATCTACCATTTGCCCAGCTTCGCTAGTTCCTAACGTTTCGATCAAGATAGAGATCACCAGTCTAATAGGAAACAGACTGGCCGTTAAGAGCGACGTCAACACCGTCAGTTTCAATGCCAAAGCGAAGCTGGAAGAAAAGGAACGCAAAAGCCAACTGGTCATTATCGGTTTCGGCCTGCAACTGAACACAAAACCCGGTTTGGTCAGATTTGAGGTTGAAGGCACAGCTACTCTAACTGGAAAAGATGAAGACATACGCAAAGTACTGGAAGTTGATGCAGAAACCAAAATGCCTCGAATCCTCCCAAGAATCTATCAACATGCCTTCACCGCAATGTACCTCCTTTCAACGGTTTTAAACACGCCTCCGCCGCCTCAAGACTTGCTAGGTTCACAACGGTCGCAAGGCGAAGCAGAAAACGCTGATGTGGAAGTAGACTCTCAAATATCAGCCACCACACCACAGACTGAAACGCCAAAGGAGGAGACTAACGCGCCTGCTGTCCCAGCCCATTAGACAACTAACCAAAAATACTCACCATTAGCGAAGAAATACAAAGACCTGCTAGGAATCGTTGTTTCTGCAATAGCTTTTAATAGTCAAAAACTCTAGCGTTGAGCCTATTGGCGGGTGAGTGGGCCTCCACCCGTTCCGCCAGTACAAACCCCGGAGTTGGAGGTGAAAAAACGAAAATTGACAGTAGACATCTGACATTGACGGCTGTATTCGCAGCTCTGTACGTTGTAATAAATGTGCTTCAAATGGTTTCAGTCGGCAATCCAACTGTCTATGGGCCGATTCAACTGCGCGTGGCTGATTGCCTGATTGCCTTGGTCGTTCTGTTCGGCTGGCCCGCGGTTGGCGGCGTCACTTTGGGCTGTTTTCTCACTAACGCTTACTATCTGCTTGGATATCAAGACGTCATACTTGGACCGATCGCTAACTTGATTGCCGGAATCACCATCCTCTTGCTGCGCAGGCATCGGTTCATCGCATGTGCCGCAGGAGCTTTACCCATAGGACTTGTGGTCGGTGCTTATCTTTCGATATTCTTCCCATTTCTTAACCCACCAGAAATGCTCAATGCCTTGCCAGCAACAGTAGCCATGATCGTCAGCCTAACCATCAGCAGCTTGATCGCTATTGCCGGAATCGGATATTTGCTTCTCACAGTGCTGAGCCGTCCAAGCATCATGAAGCCGCTGAAGTCTCATGGACTGAAGACAGTTGATGACGCCTAGCCCAGAAAGCGTTCCAGCTTCGTCAACCCTATCATTTCCTCAAAATCCAAACCTAACGCGTCCAGAACTTGATCAAACGTTGAATGAAGATAAGCCACGTACTTGTCAACGTCTATTTCATTCTTCGTGGCAAGTTCAACAGGCTTCACGTGCGGTTCTCTTATCGTCTTGACGAAGCTTATGCGGTCTCCTGCTCTGATGTCCTTCATCATTTTGGCGGCTTTGACATGTTGCGGCGTTGTCTTCGTGTAGTGATCCAGCTCCTCGCCCAGAACTACGTGGAAGGCTAGGTCGCTGAGGCTTTCCCATTCTCGTCTTTTCAGTTTCATGTAGCAATCTCGAACTATTTCGGCGATGTCTTTTTTCGCGCTTTCAAAGTCTGCAGGCGTCTTCACTGTCGCCAGTCGCTGTTTCATCCTGTCGAAAGCTTTCTTGATAAAAACTGGGCTGTGTTTCTTCTTTCCCGTCAAGCCTTTGACGTCAACTGCGCCGCCTTCTAGGACGCCGAGGTAGTTTTTCTTTCTCGAACTGAAAACAGCGTACCTGTACACTTTGTCCACGTCTAACCCCATCTTCAGTTCGTGCTCTGTCCAGTGGACGAGTTCGTCGATTTGCTGCTTTGACGGGTTTTTCAAGAAGAGACTGTCCGTGTCTCCGTAAAGCACCTGTATACCAAGCTCTTGCGCTTTCTTGAGTATCTGGGTTATTGAATGTCTGCCGATCGCCGCTGTTGCTTCAGCCACGGGCGGGCAGTACAGGTCGAAGGTTTCTGCGCCGAACACCCCATAGCTAGCGTTAAGAATGACTTTCAGCGCTCCCTGCGTGACGTTGTACCAGCTTCTAAGTTCTGGTGTAAGCGTCTTGTCCTTCGCCTTATTCTTGTACCATTGTACTCTCAAATCTCTGAGCGAGCCTATGAGGAGGCTTTCTAGGGCTCTTTTCTTTGTGCAAACCCAGTTTTCCGTGCCTGGAACGATGTTGCTTCGGCATTCCGGATGTCCGCATAGAATGGACTGGTAGCCTAAATTCCAGACTTTTATGATTGATGGGTACAGGCTTGGAAAATCCATGACCGCCACGTTGAAGTACACGCCGGGCGTGGGGTCAACGACTATGGCGCCTTTGTATTTTTTACCTTTGATTATGGCTTTGGTTGACGTTTTTCCTTTTAATGCAAGTATATCCTTTGCTTCAGGTATGAGCATGCCTCTTTTGCGGTGTTCGCGTTGCATGAAATTTCTTATCCAGCGAGACACGCCTTGCCGGCTTACATCTTCCATAGGCATCGTGCTAATTCGAGCCAAGACAAGGATCAGCTTCATGGTTTGCTCGTCTTCAAAGCTAGTAAGTTTGAAAGTGATCTCTGCATCCTTGAAACAGTATTTGGCGAGCTCCGTGTAGGTTAATTCGCTGAAGGCTTTTCCTAATTTGATCTTTTCTGTGTTGATGAGGGCTTTTCCAACTTCGTCTAGAGTCACGTCGCGGTATCTGTTGCTGAAGGCGTAGATCTGGATTGAACGATTGAAGAAAAACTTGTACAAGTCAATATGCACGCCGTAATGCAATGCACACGTGCGTTTGCCCACCTCAATCGGGATTTCGCTTCTTTTTATGCCCAAGTTTTCAGCTCTGTTGGCCAGATAGTGCAGGTCAAAGTCGTCGCCATTGAAGGTTATGACGAAGGGGTAGGTGCATAGAGCTTCAAAGATGGTTTTTATGAGTTTGTCTTCTGTGTCAAAATACTCTGCTGTTACATCAGCAGGAAGGTGTTCAGTTCCTTCACGCATGCCCTCTCGTTTCAGTAGCAGAACTCTTTGCACTCCATCTGAGCCGTAAAGTGAAGCGCAGATAACTGGGTGAGCGGCTTCTCTTGGGTCAGGCACCCTCGTCGGGATAGACGCCAACACTTCTATATCGAGAGCTACGCGACGGAACTTTGGAGCCGGATACTCTAGAAGGCGAGCCCATTCTTCGATAAACTGAAGCTCTTCCTCCGTGGCATCTTTGAAAACCTGCTTTATCTGAGCCACCGTTTCCTCAGCAGCTTCAAGTTTCTTCTGAATCAAGTTTCCGTCTTTTACTTCGTAAAGCATTCCAGGCGAAAGCTGCCTGTCATAAATATATGATTGATAGTACTTGATCTTGGACTCCCAGAGTTTGATCTGGTCGCGATCAATCGGAACTTCTGACACTTTAGGAAAGTCTTCTGGAATTATGTCCCTTATGCATCCCGTCGGGCGTCCTCCAACAGCCAGAGGATCGGTTGTGATGATCTTGGTTACGCTTACCTCTTTATCTTGAAGCGGATCGAATTTCTCCACTATCTCAAAGCGGTCGAAGCCCTCGTGATTTTTCACACGATCGATTTTTTCGAGTTCATAAGGTGAAAGATTAGTAAGACAATATGGCTGATGTCCAGTGTTGTCAAGCCAGAAATATATTTGCCCCGAGTCTGGCTCGTAAAGCTTGATAACCGCCTTCTTGAGGCGACCATTGTATGTGGCAGAGACAAAATACGATGGGGGCAGATTGTCTGGAGCCAAAGGAGTAGAACCCTGTTTTCTGATTTCTTGCTCTTTTTTCTTCGGTTGGCTGATAGGCTGAACTGTTTTTTCAACGCTTTCAGTCGGTCTATTTTCCGTCTTTGGGAATAGTTGATCCAATCTTTGTTGCGCCATCTTACTCCTAGCCGTAGTAGCCTTATTGAAGAGCCCGATTAAAATCTCTTGCCTGAAACTACCAATTTTCATTTTCTCGTGACAGTTTCTGAGAAAGCAGCAAGGTTTCCCTATAATGGCTTAGATCTAGCCGAGTTCTTTCAATTGTGTCTAAAACCCTTGGAAAGACAAGATCTATGCATAAATAGAATAGAAAAAAGAAAACAATCTAAAAGTGTGAAGAATTGGGTTGTCACTTGTACGGTATGTAGTCTTTGCCCAGCAGTTCTCTGGCTATGACTGTTCTCTGTATGTTGCTGGCTCCTTCTGCTCCGACGCAGTAGCTCATTATTCCTCGCAATCCCATTTCAAGCGGGCATTCCTTCGTGTAGCCGTACGCGCCCATCCATATCATCGCATGCTTGTATATGTCGAAAGCCAAGTGCGGTGCAATCAGCTTGCATGCAGCAATGTATCTGCCTACTTCAAGAGCTGAAAACTTGCCCTGCTTGTACTTCATGTCATTCATCCATGCCGTCTGATATGTTAGGGATTTTAACGCTTCAAGCTGTGCCCAGTCGTCAGCTAGCTCGAATTGGATTCCTTCAAACTTGCCGATTGGTCTGCCGAACGCCGTGCGTTCTTTGATGTATTCCATGCCAATGTCCAATGCGCGTCTGGCAGCGCCTACACATACCGCCGCGATAAGGATTCTAGCGTTGTCAAAACCCTCCATAGTGAGGTAGAAGCCTTTGTCCACTTCGCCCAAACGGTACTCATCCGGTATTTTGACGTCTTTCATCAAGAAGCCGCCTGTGCTGATGGCCATTCTTCCCATATCTTCAAAACGCTTGTTAATCTCAACGCCTGGAGCGTCAAAGGGCAAGTAAAAGCCTGTCATTCCCTTGTGTGAAGCGCCCGGCAGTGCAGGTGACGTTCTAGCTATTACAAAGTAGCCGCCGCCCAGCTTCTTTGCTTCTTCAGTTCCGCTGATGTACATTTTTTCTCCGTTCAGAATCCAATCGTTTCCAACTTTTTTTGCTGTGGTCTTGAAAGCGGCAACATCTGAGCCTCCGCCTGATTCTGTTGAGGCAATGCCGATAAAGGCGTCTCCCTTGAAAGCCTTACGGATACACGCGTTTCGCACGGCTTCGCTTGCGTAACGGTCAACAACAAAACCCCAGGATGACTCAACGAGCCAAAGTACAGGAAGAGCAATGCTTACGTCAGCATAACCAAGTTCCTCTGCGGCAATACATGCGGTAACCCAGTCAGCCCCTGTGCCACCATGTTCCTGCGGCGAAGTCATAATAAGTAGACCCATTTCGCCCATGCTCTTCAAAACCTCACGTGGAATCTCGCCTTTGCTGTCCATTTCCCTGATCTTTTCCAGAGGAATGTTCTTTTGACACCATTCGCGGATGGTGTTTCTGAAAAGCTCCTGTTCCTCAGTGAAACCAAATTCTACCATGAAATTTTCACCTTGAACCCTACTACTCAGAAATAGGAATATAAAAGTTGTTTAAGGATTAAGCCGAAACCTTTGACAAAAGCTGATTAACAGGGCTCTGGTTGAGATGCAAACCCAACTTATCCTGTCCTATTCCCGATGCTAAACCTAACAGCTGCGTATAGTAAACTACTGGAAGACTAAGCTTAGCTCCAACCGTGGACGTAGCCTCCTTCTGTTTCGTGTCGTACATAAGACCGCAGTCGGGACAGGAAACCACCAAACCATCTACGCCCAGAGCTTGAACAGCTTTAAGCTTGGCTCCAGACAGCGACAACGCAGAATCAACATGGCTAAGCATCAGATGAGCGCCACAGCAGTCTAGCTTCTCCGAATAATCAACGGTCTCAGCGCCGATAGCGTTGATAAGCTCATCAAGCTTCCTTGGATTCTCAGCATCATCCACCCTGCCCAAATCAGTGTAACGCAGAATCTGGCAACCATAATGTACAGCAAGCTTCATTCCCTTCAACGGCTTGGTGACCGCCTTCTTAATGCAATTCAGTCCCACATGATCATGCAGAAAATCAATTGTATGCCAGACCATGACATCAGGATTGTATTCTAATCCTTCTTCCTTCAGCAAGTTGGCAATCTTTTCCCGAGTTTTCTCGTCTGTATCGACTAAGTGTTTTGCTTCCGAAATGACAAAGTGACAGCGATTACATGGAACAAGTAAATCCTTCAAACCTGTCAGATTAGCCAATGCCAACACTCTGATGCCGAGATAGTTAGCAGCAAAATCATTAACGCTCTTGACAGGGTCACCACAACACATGGCTTCACGCAAATCCACAAGCTCCACATCCAATCGAGGTAGAATCTCGCGAAGCGACATCTCGTAAGCGTATTGCTCGGTAAGTATGCGGCAACCCCAAAAAACTGAGGCTTTCATCACGTCATCTTTCCTCCAGAGCCTTCATGAAAGCCGCTTGAAAACTCTCTTTTGGACCAGCAAGCTTGGGCAGCTTAAGGCTTTCTCTATCGCAAGTCTCCATTTTCCGCGTGGTCACTTTCTGCATGGATTCAGCGAGGCCTGTTTCCAGAATCTGTGAAACCTTCTTCATAAACTCTTCAGGTATTTTGGCTTCTCTCTCAACTGCCAAGTTCCTCAACGCAATAATCACGTGGTATGGTGAAGCCTTCTGCGGGCATCTTTGCACACATTTGAGACATGTCACGCAAGTCCAGATAATGTCAGAAGACACCAGCTCGTCAACTAGTCCCAGGTTCACCAGTTTCTCAATCTCATGAGGCTCTAGCTCCAGAAGCTTCAAGGCAGTGCATCCGCTCGTGCATTTAATGCATTGGAAACAGTTGACCAAATCTCGGCCGCGAAGTTTCGCCAGAATTTTGCTTCTTGTCTTGAGGTTTGGCTTCGCCATTGACATCGAGTCAATCAGGCTCATTGTCTAGTTTCCTCCCTTCGTTTCTGCGAGCGCAGCGTCCACTTGTGCTAGAACCTGCTTGTTGCTGTACTGCTGAATCTTGATGGCTCCAGTTGGGCAAGCGGCACTGCACAAGCCGCAGCCTTGGCACATGGCTTCAATAACTTCCGCTCTGAGCTTCTCTTCGTCTATTTTTGTTTCTCTCTTCATTTCGATTGCCGAAAAGGGACACAGGGATTCGCATACTCGGCAGCCGCTGCACAGGTCTTCATCTACAACAGCTTTTAGCGGTTCAAGCTCAATTTCGCCACTCGCCAGCAGATCCATAGCCTTCGCTGCCGCCCCACTTGCCTGTGCCACCGTATCCGGAATGTCCTTCGGTCCTTGGCAAGCTCCTGCCAGAAATATGCCTGCAGTAGAGCATTCAAGCGGCCGTAGCTTCGGATGAGCTTCGAGCAGAAAGCCATCTGCGCTTCTTGAAGCGTGAAACAGCTCGTTGATTTCGGTGATGTCGCTGCTTGGAACCAGTCCGTTTGCAAGTACAACCATGTCTGAGTGCATTTCCAGAAGCTTGCTTGTTCCACGTTCAAAAACATCGAAGTAAAGCGAACCATCTGACGCCATTCGAACGTCCGAAGGAATGCCTGCTACGAAATTTATGTCCAAGTCTCTGGCTCGACGATAGAACTCTTCATAACCTTTACCAAAGGATCGGAGATCGTTGAAACAAACATAGATGTTCACGTCTCTGCCCATTTTCTCACGGACAAGAATCGCCTGCTTCAAACTGACCATGCAGCCTACGCGGCAACAGTATTCGTGAAAACGCTTATCCCTGGAACCAACACATTGAACAAAGACCACGGTTCGAGGCGGCTGACCAGCCTTAGGGGAAAGAATCTTGCCGTTAGTGGGTCCAGAAGCATCTGATATTCTCTCAAACTCAATGTTCGAAATAACGTTCGGAAAACGCCCGTAACCATACTCAGGCATTCTTGAAGCGTCAAAAACCTCTGATCCGACAGCGATTATGACGCCGCCTATCTTGAGCTGAACCGTTTCCGGTTGCTGTTCAAAGTTTATGGCTTTGGCTTCGCATGCTTGGGCACACTTGCCGCACACGTCTTTTTTCTTTGTCTTCAATCTGAGGCAGAAGTCAGGATCTATCATAGCCACTTTGGGAACAGCATGAGAAGAATAAATCGAAATGGCTCGAGTCTTGCCTAATCGTTCATTGAACTTGTCCGGAACTTTCACAGGGCAGACTTTTGTGCATAACTCGCAGCCCACGCACTTGTCTCCATCAACATATCTTGGCTTCTTTACAATTGCAACTTCATAGTTTCCGACAAACCCTTTCACGCTTTCAACCTCAGAGTTCGTCAAGAGCGTGACGTTCGGATGCTTCGCAACATCCACCATCTTCGGCGTCAGAATGCACGCGCTGCAGTCAAGCGTCGGAAACGTCTTGTCCAGTTGAGCCATACGTCCGCCAATGCTTGGCGCTTTCTCCACAAGATACACTTTGAAACCTGCGTTTGCCAAATCCAATGAGGCTTGAATGCCTGCGATACCTCCGCCTACCACCAAAACGTCCTTGAAGATGCTTACTCGACGTTTTTCCAACGGTTCAAGAAGCTTCACGCGAGCAACACCCATTCTGACAAGGGCTTTGGCTTTCTCTGTGGCTTTTTCTGGCTCCTCGCTATGCGGCCATGAGACATGCTCGCGCAGGTTGACAATTTCAAGCAAGTAGGGATTGAGCCCAGCTTCCGCAACTGCTTTGCGGAATGTTTCTTCATGCATGCGTGGCGAACAAGTGGCTATGACTATTCTGTCCAGCTTCAGAGCTTTTATATCATCCTGGATCATGCGCTGTCCTGGCTCAGAACACATGTAAGTGTAATGCTTGGCCACCACGATATCTGGCAAGGTTTTGGCGTATTCAGCGACCTTTTCAACATCAACGGTTCCGGCAATGTTCAAGCCGCAATGGCAGACGTAGACGCCTATCCTTGTCATGCGTGTAGCCAACTGTAAGCCTGTTTGAAACACCTTTTGGGCTGTACCTTTCTATTATTCTTTCTGTAAAGAAAATCGCAGTCTTAACGTAAAACAATAGGCGCAGAAATACACAGAATCACCGTAACGGAATTAGCAGAGCGATCACTCTTCTATGTTGACCATAAAGCTAATTATGAAAACACACATACGACTAGACGGGAAAAGACATGATTCCAATAAATGCTCCACAAATAGACGACGAGGAAATCAAAGCCGTTGTCAAAGTTATGAAGAGCGGCGGTCTCACCCACGGTCTGGGTGCGGGCCCGATGGTAACAGAATTCGAGAGATCCTTCGCAAAATTCATGAAAGCAAAACATGCGATAGCCATGAACACTGGAACAGCTGCATTGCACTCTTCGCTTGTGGCTGCCGGAGTGAAACATGGTGATGAGGTTATTCTGCCGAGCTTTACCTTCGTAGCAACTGCCGAAGTCGTAGTTATGATTGGAGCAAAACCTGTCTTCGTAGACATTGACCCAGCAACGTACACGATTTCGCCGAAAGCTATTGAAAAAGCCGTAACCAAGAAGACTAAGGCTATAATGCCCGTTGATCTCTACGGCCTGCCTGCTGATATGCAGCCTATAAAAGAGATAGCTGACAGGCACGGGTTAAAGATTATCGAGGATGCGGCCCAAGCGCACGGTGCATCTTACAGAGGGAAACCGCCTGGAGCCTATGCTGACGCCGCCTGCTGGAGCTTCTACGGAAGCAAAAACATGACCACAGGCGAGGGCGGAATGATAACGACAAACGATGACAAGATCGCGGAGACCACGCGGTACATGCGAAGCCACGGAGAGAAAGAAAAATACCTCTCAGGCATGCTGGGACACAACTATCACATGCCAGAGATCGAAGCAGCAATAGGCTGTACACAGCTCAAGAAGCTTCCAAAGTTCGTGGCTAAAAGAAGAACGAACGCTAAGAGATTGTCTGAGAGACTGGCAAAATCTAAGAGCTTGCAACTGCCAACAGTGCCAGATGGATACAAGCACAGCTGGTACCTTTACACGGTGAGATTGAAGAATGCTAAGAAAGCGCAGAGAGATAAAGTTGTTGAAGGTCTGAAAGATAAGGAGATCGGAGCTACGATCTGCTACGTGAATCCAATTCACCTGATGCCCTTCTATGCGAAGTATGGTAAGTACAAGTTGCCTGAAACTGAGAAAGCTTCAAGGCAAGTCCTGTCTTTGCCAGTACATCCTAGCGTAACCGGAGAACAGATAGATTACATCGCAAAGACTCTGTTGAATCTATTGCATTAGCAATTTCTTCCACGCTAGGTTTAAATAGAATCGCATGTTATTATTGAAATCCCGCTCTGGGGTTTTGAGGAGAACTCTATCATGCAAAAAACTAAGATTATTATAATGGGCGCGGCAGGTAGAGACTTTCACAACTTCAATGTCTACTTTAGGAACAACGACGCTTACGAGGTTGTAGCTTTCACTGCCACACAGATTCCGGGAATCGAGGGAAGAAATTATCCGACAGAACTTGCAGGTGCCAATTATCCGAAAGGCATACCGATATTGCCTGAAGAGGATCTGCCAAAGCTTATCAAAGAACATGATATTGATCAAGTGATTTTCGCATACAGCGACGTTTCACACGAGTATATAATGCACAAAGCTTCGCTGGTGCTGGCCAGCGGCGCAGATTTCCGCCTGATGGGTCCGAAAACCACGATGCTGAAGTCGAAGGTTCCAGTAGTTTCCATTTGTGCTGTAAGAACAGGTTCAGGCAAGAGCCAAACCAGCCGAACAGTCGCAAAGATTCTGAAAAGCAAAGGCTTGAGAGTTGTAGCTATCAGGCATCCTATGCCTTATGGCGACTTAAGGGAGCAAGTGTGGCAGCGTTTCGCTTCATACGAAGACTTAGACAAGCACAAGTGTACGATCGAGGAAAGAGAAGAGTATGAGCCGCACATTGACAACGGCATAATCGTCTATGCGGGAGTGGACTACGAAAAGATTCTGCGGGAAGCTGAGAAAGAAGCAGACGTGATAGTCTGGGATGGAGGCAACAACGACACATCCTTCTACAAGCCAGATCTGAACATAGTCGTGGCTGATCCGCATAGACCTGGACATGAGCTCACTTACTATCCGGGTGAAGAAAACGTTCGAATGGCCGATGTTGTCATAATCAACAAGGTTGACACAGCTGATCCGCGAAAAGTGACGCAAGTCAGAGAGAACATCAAGCTGATCAACCCGAAAGCGAAGATTTTGGACGCTGCTTCGCCTGTGACTGCTGACAATTCTGAGCTGATCCGAGGCAAACGTGTACTCGTCATCGAAGACGGTCCGACGTTGACACATGGTAACATGCCTTACGGTGCAGGCACAATAATGGCTCAGAACGCCGGTGCAAAGGAAATCGTTGATCCGAAACCATATGCCGTTGGCTCAATTCAAGAGGCCTACAAAAAGTATTCACATTTAGGCGCTATTCTTCCTGCTTTGGGTTACAGCGACAAGCAAGTGGCTGAGTTGAAGGAGACAATTGAACGCATCCCATGTGACGTTATCGCTATAGGCACGCCGATCGATTTGCGAAGAGTAATAACATTGAACAAGCCAACCGTCAGGGTGAGATACGAGCTCAAAGTGCTTGGCCCAGTGTCACTCGAGCAGATTATTGATGAATTTCTGAAAAGATGTGGAAAATAGATGATTGGCGAAGAAACAACAGCAGACGTTTCACGTGTGAGGATCAAGCTTATCATCGAAGGTCTAGGTGAAGCCGAAGCAGAACTAGTCCGTTTTCTGGCGCCCCGAACAATCGACATGATAATTAGAAAGCTTCCTGTTGAGGGCAGAGCGGCACTATGGAAGGAAGAGGTTTACTTTGAAACGCCTATCAAGATGGGCGAGGAGAAGGCGAAAGCAACCGTGGAAAATGGAACGATTGCGTTTTGGCCAATGGGAAGCGCCATATGCATATTTTACGGCGTCACCCAACCGTATAGTCCAGTGAACATATTGGGCAAGATTACAAAGAATCTGGAATTGTTCAAGCAAGTGAAAAGTGGTACAAAGATCAGGGTTGAGCAACTAGTAAACCAGTGAGCTTTCGCGCCACAGGTTCAGAAGTCTTCCACATTCTGCTTTTACTTCTTTTTCTTGGCTTTTTGTTTTTAGTTTTTCGAGAAATTCTATACGTTTTGAGTTTGAGCGTTTTTCAGCTTCTCCACCATAATAGTCCGTGAGCTCCAGGTATTCTTTCATGTGATTCGCTTTCTGCACGAAGATACTGGCGGCATCAACCGGATTTTGGACAGCGTATCTGTTAGTCCATATTGCGGCATCAGCGTTTCGAAGCTGGGTCAATCCATCGATCTCTTCTATTTCCCTAATGTATGCTACTAAAAAATCGTAGTAACCTGCAGTTTTAATATGTTCCAAAGCTTTTTCGACTTTCTGTCTGAAGTTAAGGTTTCCCTTGATTTTGATCTCGTGTCTGTAGCCTTTGTCGATAAGTTCCTTAGCTTTCTTCACTTCTGTTTGAGTGTAGATTCTCTCTGGAAACTCGGCGATAAATCATACGCTCCCTATGCTCTATGAAGAGCTTAAAGAATTTGGAAGGCAGACTGTTGTGCTAGTCTGGCTTGTATATTTTGATGTTATGGTTTCCTGAAACCATGTGGATGGTGCCGTTTGCTTCAAGTTGTTTAAGAAAATCTTTTGCAGCGCTGATTCGTATGTTGAGACGCGACGCCACAGCGAATGGGGTGAGAACGTTCATTTTCTTCAGTTCGCCGACTAACTTCTCATTCTTGACGTCTGGAGCGACGATTCCGAGTAGTCTCTTTTC
>JBGPAV010000011.1:0-12562 GCA_041480925.1 Bathyarchaeia archaeon
AAATCCAGAAGAATGTTTGCAGCTCTCTTAGATTCAGCTTTATTACCGGCTCATCTTGCAACAAGACAGCAAAGGGCAAGACTTTAAGGTCTGGTCTCGGTTTCGTCCTTTGAGCGTCTATAACTCCCAAAAAGCGACAGCCTTGAAGAAGGTTTATGTCGGCTTCTTCCTTGGTTTCCCTGATAACCGTCTGCTTAAGAGTCTCATCTTCCGGTTCACGTTTTCCTCTGGGGGAAGTCTATTTGTCCAGACCATGGATCGGCAAGGTTCTTCGCTCTTCTCACAAATAGAATCCTGAAGTTTTGATTGTTTATCTTCAGTAGAATGGCTACTGTCGTAATTTCAACAATATCAAGTTGGATCAAGGTCTGTCCTCATTGCTGGGCTTCGAAGCTTCTTTTGTTTCCATAACTCTGACGTTTCAGATATTATTTAACCAGTCTGCTCAGTGCTCATCATGTGCTTTTGGGTATCCTTCTTCTTCCAGCTGAATTGTTGTGTGGTCTATTCCAAACGCGGCATCTAACACTGCAATTAGATCCGACAACAGTTTTCTTCGGTCTATACCTTCTTCCACTACGACGTGACAGCTCAAAACGCATATCTTAGTGGGCGTTATACACCACACGTGAAGATCATGTACACCCTTGACGCCTTTCTGCTCCATAATCTTGCGTTCCACTGTCGTCATGTCTATGTCAGGTGGGACGCCTTCTAGTAGGACATTTATCGATTCGCGAATTAACTTGTAGGCGCCATAGGAAATCAATATTGCTACAAGCATGCTAAATATGGGATCTGCTTGGTACCATCCTGTGAAGAACATTATTAATCCAGCAGCTATAACCGCAACTGAACCAAGAGTGTCGGAGACAACATGAAGGAAAGCACTTTTGACGTTGAGACTTTCACTCTTCGACCGTGAGAGAACGCCAGCTGATAAGCCATTTGCAACAAGGCCAATAACTGCGATAAGCAGCATCTCTTGACTTGCCACAGTTGCGGGTGTCTGAAGTCTCTGAATTGCGCTGAAAATAATGAGAATAACTACTGCCCAAAGAAATATGCCGTTCAAGAAGGCCGCCAAGATTTCCGTTCTATGATATCCAAAGGTTTTTCTCAGATCGCTTGGGCGTCCCGCAATCCATGCTGCAATGAGCGCAAAAGCCAAGGCTACAGCGTCATTGAGCATGTGCCAAGCGTCAGCTGCAAGGGCGAGACTGTTTGTTATGTACCCGCCGATCAGTTCTACGACAAAGAAAGATATTGTAATAGCTAGAGCTACCGCAAGATGACTTCTGCTTCGACTCGCATGGTCGTGCTGTCGAGTTTTATCAAAACTCATGTCAGCGTTTCACTCCAGCATTATTCAGCATAGAATTGCATTGTCAAAGAAAAACATTGTTCAGACAAGAAAATAAAGTGATCATCGCATCTTCAAATTCTGAAAAAATTGCAAAAAACCACTGATTGGATTTTTCTAACTTGGTCTCTTTTGAAAAGATGGTGAGCGAGCCTTTTTTGGAGGCCTTCACGAAGGGTTTTCGACATCCTTATTTAACCCACTAATCTATATCATCTGCTTCAACGTCATCTGGGTGCAGCAAGTGCCTCCAATAATCAAGATCGAAAATCTCACGAAAAAATTTGGAGATCTAGCAGTAGTTGATCATTTAAACTTGGAGATTGAAGAAGGAGAAATTCTAGGTCTTCTTGGACCGAATGGAGCCGGCAAAACCACCGCTATTCTTATGCTGGCAACTGTTATCAGGCCGACAGAGGGAACCGCGTTTGTCGGTGGATATAATATTCGCAAACAACCCGACAAAGTCCGTGGACTCTTAGGCATCGCCTTTCAAGAACCGAAAATGCTCTGGGTCAGTACACCGTGGGATATCGTGAACTGGCATGCCAAAGTCTGTGGATTATCCACTGAGGAACGGAAAAAAAGAGTGAAAGAGACACTTGACGCTGTTGATATGTGGGAAGCTCGACGCAAGAATGTTCACGCGCTTTCTGGCGGAATGCGGAAACGGACTGAAATGGCCAAAGTGCTGATTCAGAGGCCCAAGATAGCCATTGTAGATGAACCTACTGCACAAATCGACATTGTGGGCAAACATAAAATTTGGAACATGCTTTTCGAGCTTCGTGACGAAGGAAGCACGATAATCCTCGCCACAAACGAGCTTTACGAGGCAGATATGCTTTCTGATCGTGTAGGCATATTGCACAAAGGCAAACTGCTTGTTTGTGACACGCCTAAGAAACTTAAAGACAGCATTCTAGGCGGAGACATAATTGACATTCAGCTCGAGAAGGATGCAACACCACAAATAATGGACGACCTGAAAACGCTCAAGGAAGTGGTGGATGTCATGCAGACCAAAGCAACAAGCTTGCGACTATATCTGAACAAAGTCGAAGAGGTCGTACCCAGAATAATGAGCTTATTCATAAAGAGAAGCGTTCCAATAAAATCCATAAGAATGAGCGAACCAAGCCTTGACGACGTATTTGCGCACTACACTGGCTTAACGATTGAAGAAGCCCAGAAGAACGGAAGTGAACGCTAAACGAACAAGCTATTTCTCGTAATTGAGAGAGACATCCGCCTATTCTTCCAATACAAGTTCCTAATCATAATGCGCGCAATATGGTTCATCTCGCAAATAGCCCTATTCGGCATCATCGCATCACGCATGATTAACATTCCACAATATTTTCAATATTATGTGTCAGGCCTGTCGGTGATGACCCTGTACTCTGCAGCCGTATTCATCGGATTTGACATTTACGAAGAGGCGGAACACGGCGTATTCGAGTACCTGCTAAGCCTTCCAGTTTCCAGAAGACAGCTAGTGTTGGGACGGTCGATCGGCGGAGGCCTCAGATCCTTCATATACGTCGGTCCATTGATAGTCGTCTCATTATACGTTATCGGTTCTATAAATCCGCTCAATTTTCTTGTTACTTTGTTTTCGCTTTTCCTGTTTTCTTTCGGAGTTTCTGGAATGAGCATCGCGATAGCTGTAATGATAAAGTCAAGCGACCGGTTTGACATTCTGATGGGTGTTTTAGACGCGCTAATAGTGCGATTGAGCACTGCAATGTACCCACTGGCTTATGTTCAGCAAGCCAATCCGCTGTATGGCGGAATAGCGAGCTTTAACCCTGTCACTTTCGCCGCGGACTTGTTCAGATGGGGCACAGGGATAGAATCCACATTTTTTACTTTGCAGAATCCTCTTCTTCCGTTTCTCGGAGTAGTAGCCTTCTTTAGTCTTTTCACCTTGCTCGGAGTCACGATATACGAGCGAATGATTGAAGGAGGAGGCTGGCAATAAGTGAAAGGCATCATACGCATGATTGAACATGATTTTCGAAATTTCCTGCGCTACAAGTGGTGGCTTGTCGGATTGGTGAGCATGAACCTTGCCGACCTCTTCATAATGGCGATTATCTATAACAACATGATTAACGTTGAAAAGGTGAAGATCACGAGCTACTTTAACTTTTTTGCACCAGGTCTCACTGTTACAGGCTTATTTGCTTCAGCATTCATGATTGGCCGCGAAATCAACATGGAGCGCAGGAGAGAGGTTCACCATTACATGCTTAGCTTGCCTATGACTAGACTTGAGTTGGCGCTTGGACGCGTTCTTTCAGGTGGCTTGCGAGGAATGGTGTACATGTCGCCGCTTTTGCTGACGTGTTTCCTGTTTCTAGGGTTTCCAAATGTTTGGCAGCTTTTGCTGATCTTGGCCGTCTTGTTCCTTCTTGCTCTCGGAATTTCAGGTCTGAGCATAGCCATAGCAGTATCGACTTCGAGCCTTGAGAAATTTATAACTGCCAGAGGCTTAATTTACTACACACTTTTCTTCTGCAGCAGTGTCTTTTACCCTCTATCGCTAATTGAGGATTTGGGCAAAGACGGAAAATTCCCGGCAATCCTTGTAACCTTGGCTGAACTCAATCCTTTGAGCATTGCGTCGGATATGATTCGCAATTTCCTGTTGGGTGAACCACCGTTTTCGTACTTCTTGCTTCTGAACGTCCTAGCGTTTTCAGCAATTTTCACATTTGGCGCTGCTTTCGCCTATATGAAGATAATAGAGCGTAAGTGAGCACTTAGTTAGGTTTATGAACATGAACAGCGTATTTCTTTCTCTCTTCATCATGCATCCAGAACTCTTGAAGGTTGTATTTGAATGGTCGAAGTGAAGGCCATCTTTGAACCCCGAAAAGTCGCTCTAATAGGCTCGAGCATGATTCGGGAAAAAGTCGGATTGGCTTCTCCACAACTATTCGCCGATGTTATCTACAATATGAAAAAGTTTTTCCACGGAAAGGTCATTATAGTGGACTTGGAAGGACAGAAAGGTTACAAAAGCATTGATCTGCTTTCTGAGCCTCCAGACCTCGCGGTCATAATGCTTCCGCCAGATCAATCAGTTGTGCAAGCTGAAAAATGTGCCGAGAAAGGTGTCAAAGCATTTGTGATGATTACGGGCGGCTACAAAGACCGCCAACGTCAACAGCTTCTCAAACTAAAAGATCAATACGGTGTCAAAATAC
This sequence comes from Bathyarchaeia archaeon, assembly GCA_041480925.1. GTDB lineage: Archaea > Thermoproteota > Bathyarchaeia > Bathyarchaeales > Bathycorpusculaceae > JBGPAV01. Next base: position 4,579 of record JBGPAV010000011.1, read on the forward strand.
TTGGACCGAACACAGTTATGGGCATAATAAACACATCAAACGGTCTAAACACAACCTTCGAAAGGAACATTATGCCGAAAAAAGGAAACATCGCGGTCATTTCGCAAAGCGGCGGAGTAGGTTCTTGCATGCTTGATTGGGCATGCTTCTACGCTGTGGGGATAAGCAAATTCGCCTTCGTTGGCGACAAAATCGATATTGACGACGTTGACCTGTTGCGCTACTTTGGTGAAGACAAGAACACAAAAGTTGTCTGTCTTTACATAGAAGGGATAAAAAATGGCAGAGAATTCATAGAGCAAGCCCGAAAAATCGTGAAGCACAAACCGCTAATCGTTCTCAAAGGCGGAATAACACAAGAATCTGCACAAAGAGCCAAGTCACACACTGCTTCAATAGCGGGATCTGATGAAGTCTTTGATGCAGCATTCAAGAAAGCCGGCATTATCCGAGTAGAAAACATTGAAGAATTGATGAATACCGCTATCGTTCTCTCCAAGCAACCTCCAATGCGTGGAGACCGCGTGGCTATTGTAAGCAATGTTGGCGGACCAGCAATTTTAGCTGGAGACGCCGTGGCAAAGAACGGTCTTAAACTTGCAACTTTATCAGAAAAGGTAAAACAGAGCATCGAGAGCCTATACCAAGGCGTAGACGCTTCAAACCCAATAGACATGATTGCAGACGCCAGAACTGAAAGATACGGGAAAGTATTGGATTTAGTGATGTCTGACAAGAACGTGGATGGCGTCCTAGTGATTAACATGCTCAAATCCACTTTCTTCGAACCCGCAGACGCTAAGGTCATTCCGAAGATCGCGTCGAAGTATCCAGACAAGCCTATTGTGGATGTGCCTGCCGGCGGCGAAGACTTCGCCAAAGTTTACAAAGTGTTAGGTAACACAAACATACCATTGTACAATTTGCCTGATAAAGCTGTGAAGGCTCTCAGAGCTTTGAGAGACTACGGCAGGATTCTTGGAAAGCACTAAAGCTATATCTCGCGCCTTTGCAGATTCTTTTTCAAGTTACCACTGTTCTATAAGGTGGAATGTTGGCAGTAGCCTTTCAAGATAGAGACAAAAAACTGATCGGACAAATCCTCACAATTTGCAGAAGAGTAGCTGAATCCAGCAAAATAACTGCAGTTTGTGTATATAGCCATGGAGGATTTGGGTCTCGTGACAGCAAAGCCCCTGTCGAAATTCTACTTGTGGTTTATGGTTTTCAACCTAGACTCATGAATTACATGTCAACTATTGACGGAAGAAATGTCTTCATTCTTGCAGTGGACCAGTGGGTGTTTGAAAGAGATGTGGACAGAGGCTTTTTGGGTGAAGCTTTGGCGTGGATTCTAATTTTTCCCACTATACCTCTAATCAACGATGAATATTTACATGAGCAAGAAGTAGAGCTCAAGAAACGTTTAGTCACTGAAATGCTAGAGAATCTTGTTCTGGATTTTCCAGAATTGTCATACGAGTTTTTCATTAAACCCGAATACTTCATGTACGAGGTCGTGGTAAGGAGAGCGCGACTTTTCCCGCCGATGACGTACAGATTTTGGAATTTCATGCAGAAGAATGGCGGAGAAAGAAGTGCCAGTCAGATGTTGCGCGGATACTTGGAAGCCTTAATGTCCTTAGCAGAAAATGGGTTGATTCGTTTTTCAGATGGATACATTAGAATGACTGAAGAGTTTATAGCAAGCATTCATAATCAAAGAACCCGTCTTGTGAATCTTTCGAAAACCGTCCCACGAACCTTGTTCACATCTTTGCTTAGTGTTTTGCCCAAGGTCTTGGACATTCTTTCTCAGAATAGAGAATCACTGGTCAGTTTTCAAAGAATCTTGGAACGATCAGAAATGCGTTTTCAAGCTGAAGTTCCTGAGAACTATCTCTATGTTCCTACAGCTTCCGGTCTTATTCCTTTGGCCAACAAGATGGGGATTGAAGAGTTCGCGAGAAAAGTGCTTGCTACAGACAAGAATGCAAAGATCAGCGTTGAAGCACTCGGTGGAATTCTGAACGACGTTTACTTGATACGAACGCTAATAGATGGAAAAGAACAGAAGGTTGTGGTTAAGCGGTTTAAAGATTGGTCCAGTTTCAAATGGTTTCCGCTGACGTTGTGGAGCATTGGAACCAGAACGTTCGCTGTTCTTGGGCGTTCAAGGCTGGAGCGAGAGTGCGCCACTAATCAGCTTTTGTATTCTAAAGGATTTTCTGTTCCCAAGCTTCTACATGTAAGTCCTGACAAGCGTCTAGTCTTCATGGAGTACATAGAGGGCAAAAATGCCAGCACAGTGATCAAGCAATTCGCGAGCCGGAAATCCTCTGTTAAGACAAAAAAGGAATTAACGATTATTGCGAGAATAGGCTGGAAAATCGCAAAAGTGCATACTTTAGGAATCGCACTTGGCGACACGAAACCAGAAAACATCATGATTGGCAAACATGGCGAAATCTACTTAATGGACTTTGAGCAGTCTTCTCGAGGTGGCGACAAAGTGTGGGACATAGCTGAGTTCCTGTACTACGCTGGCCATGACTTGCCGCCTTTTGTTGAAACACAGAGAATCGCACTTATTGCAGAAGCTTTTGTTGATGGATACCTAAGGGCAGGAGGGAAGACTGATGTTGTGCGCAAGGCCGCGAGTCCAAAGTACACGAAGGTTTTCAGCATATTCACTTTGCCGCATGTTATGCTGACCATTTCGAATGTTTGCAGAAGAACAGAAAACGTGAGGGAGTAGGTTTGGTTAGGAACGAAACGATCTTGACATTCTATGGCGGAGTTAACGAGATTGGTGGAAACAAGATACTTCTGAGAGACGGAGACACAAAAATCTTCTTTGATTTTGGCAAGTCTTTTGTATCAAAGAAGAAGTTCTATTCGCCGCCCTTTCTTTCACCAAAGAGCGAAAGAAGCTTACAGGAACTTGGAATATTGCCAAAGCTTGAAGGTGTCTACAAGTTTGATAGAAAGGACTCTGATATTGACGCAGTTTTTGTTTCTCACAGCCATCTGGATCATTCTGCTTATCTCTCCTTCCTGAAGCGTGATATCCCAGTGCATTGCGGTGAAACGACAAAGCTTATTCTGCAAGCTCTAAGTGAAATGCGCCGAGCTGATTTGGAGTTTGCTATTGATGACTTGCTTTTCAAGACGTTCAGAACAGGAAAGAAAATCAGAGTAGGTAGCTTAGAGATTGTGCCATATCATGTTGATCATTCTGTTCCTGGAGCTTACGGTTTTGTGATCCACACTTCTAACGGTGCTATTGTCTACACTGGAGACTTCAGAGTTCACGGTTTGAAGCCTGAAATGACTTGGGGCTTTGTTGAGCATGCAAAGGCGGCAGATCCAGTGGCGGTTGTTACTGAGGCCACGAACATGATTGGAGCATCTGTCTCGTCTGAAAGCGAAGTTGAAAGTAAACTGGAATGACATTGCCAGAGAGGCAAGCGGTGTTGTGCTCGCCGAGTTTGCCTTTGCGGACATTGACCGACTGAACAGCTTCTTTCGAATAGCCAAACGTAACAAACGATGTTTAGCTGTTTCACTGAAACAAGCTTATCTACTAGACGCACTTCGTTCCGACAAAGGCTTAAAGGTCCCCGACCTGAGCGATGAGAACATTTTGATTTTTCGAAAGTCGAAGAAATCGTATGAAAAGTGGGAACAGTACGTGTTGAATAAGTATGCTGGAAAAATTGTTGACGTGTTCGAAGCTTCGAAGCAGCAGTGCAAGATCGTCTTGGCTCTGTCTTTCTATGATCTAGAAGAATTAGTGTCAATTCATCCGGAAGCAGGCAGTTGCTACATCTTGTCCGCTTCTGAACCTTTCAACGAGGAAATGGAGATCGATTTCGACAGACTTGTGAATTGGCTAGATCACTATGGTCTGCCTCAGTATCATGTTCATGTCTCAGGACACGTAATGCCTTTACAACTGAAACACATCCTCGAAGAGATTGGCGCAGAAAAAGCTTTCCCAGTGCACACAGAAAACGCATCCTTATTCGCCAGATTCATGCGTGACCTAAAAAGCGAAATTGCTGTTCCAGAAAGAGAAAAAGAGTATACACTCTAATCAAATGCGTGCAGAGCCTATGCTTTTGATTTCTTTACATAGACTACAATACCCACAACAGCAACGGCGGCGACTCCTCCGCCAATGTACAGCGAGTACTTCATCAGGAAGGTAGGTTCTTCAATTTTCACCAGTAATGTTGAGCTAGCGCATGGATAAAGTGAAACTGTTCCATCGAATCTTGCTTGAACCTGCCAAGATCCTGTGCTTTCAGCCTGGAAACCAGCTGTAAATGTGCCGTCGTCAAGCGTGTGGCACAGTATTTCCTTCGTGGTGTTTGCCGAGTTGAAGAAGACTGTCACAGGCATGTTGCCCATTCTGGGAAACAGAAAACCCTTGACTGTTGCGTTTTCTCCTATGTGAACGAGATCATGAACTAGAGTCAGGTTAAGTTCAGATGGATATTTGACTGAATAGCTACTATTAGCCGAGAGAACGTTCTTTAACGTGTCGATGGCTTCAACCTTGTAAGCAACGCTTGTGCTTGCGTTCTGTCCAGGTATGGTGACTCTACACGTTCGGTTGTCCACGATTTGCATTTCTATAGTATTGGTGTTTTTCCAACCGTCTATGGTATATCGTAGTGTGGCGTTCGCCAAGTCTGTGGAGTTTGAGACGTAGACGACAGATGTCTCGTTTTGTGGGAAAACTCTGTATGGTAAAGTTACGGGTTTCAGTGTGGCGTTTCCAAACTCTGTTTTGACCAAGAACTCGATGGTCCCGCTACCGATCTCTCCGATGAGCACTAGGTGATACAGACTTTTTCCAACGTGAGGCGCCGTGAAGTTCAAGTGCATTTCCTGCCCATAGTTTTCGCAACTGGCATAGGCTACTCCTCGGTATTCCTTGCTTTCTAGGTTGTAGCCGCCGAGGGTTGTGTTTCTTTCACCGAAGAGACCTGGTTCCCATGCTAGTGGCACATCGTTCAACATGGTCTTGTTTGGCATTGTTGGGTCAGACATTAGGTAGAGTCTGGCTTCGTACATGTCTAGAGCTTCAGGAACTTTGATCCAAATTTCGATGTGTTGACTGCTGGTTGCGAATTCGTATGCCCATGTTGTATTCAATACTGGTGCATTGGTGTTGTTTTTTCCTTCGACGTAATGTTCATGCCAACTGTTGCATTCGATGTTTTCAATTATCATGAATGTGGCTTGCTGGGAACTGTTGCTTTCCTTTGGATCATTCACCATGACGAACGTGTAGTTTCCTGATTGTCTCGGGTTGAAAAAGGGTTCCTCTGTTGTTGTTCCCAAGTGTTCTGGAAGCCCTGCCGATTCAGTGTGATATCCTTCCAACTCACCGCTCGGATCGTACACGTAGATATCATAATCTGTCTTTGGTTCTGAACCGTTGTTCACCCATTCACCATAACAATAAGCATGATAAGCGTGACCGGCCTTGAGCGGGCACACAATGCTCCAGTTCTCTCCAATCCCTACCTGCAAGTCGTTAAACAATATAGGAAACATGGGTTTCTCCATGTACGTCCAATTCCCCTGAGACTCAATAAATGTGTGCACATAACTTTTGGATTCGGGAAAGTCTGGTTCTGCATTGAGACTTGGATCGGCTGCTAGCATTACGAGCAAGAGCACAGCTATTACTACAATGAAGCTTTTTACAGAATGCACCCTGTTCACATGTATCACTAGGTTGGATACGACTCTGTTCATAGTAGGGAATATCTGTTGTGAAAATGAAGTCCGGATTCTGAATTTTGATCGAACTTCAACAAAAAACAAAAACACTTGAACTTGTCTTCCGATGAATTCGTGAAAAAAGGTGCTTTTAAGCATTCAAGGCCTAGATTAAATATCTTTGTTGGATTCTGAATTCATATTCTTTAATAAGCACGTAACTCATCCTCCAAGGAAATAATTTGATCTAAACAAGAAAGTGAATAACATATGAAGATCAAAAACCTATTCGTTTTACTGCTTGTCATTTCCACTTCACTAAGCCTGGTCATACCCACGATAGCCACAGACACACTGGTAGCCACAGACTTCCAGCTCGAAAGCTTCGCCAAAACCATCGATTTCTGTGATTATGCTCGAGCTTATGCTACACTGCATGGTATTCCCACGCCCGAAGGCTTCAGCAATTGGCACGCTTACATGTATACGGCATATGTTAACACAAAAGGCTTGCATATGCTTTACACAGGTTTATCCAACGTGAGTTTTGGTGGGGTCGCCACTCTCACTGTACCTATGCAAAGTGTCCTCATGCACTACAAAACCAACAACCAAAGTCGAGACGTAGTAATGGCACAGACTTTCCTGATGTTACTGGCCTTCAATGAAACAGCCAGCACGCTGTACCCTGACTCGCCGGACATGAACGACGCTCTCTGGGCATCGTTCAGTATGGGCTTCGATTTTAGTCCACTCAACAACACTATCCCTGCTCTCAGCAGCAAAACCGAAATTATTCCACTAACCTATTCGGATGACAAGCTCCAGTGGAGCTGGGGCATGAAATACACTAACTTGACTGCTATATGGTGGAGAACATGGATCGCGCCTAATAACAAGACATTCAACAGTTGGCCCGTAGCCCTAGCAACATATGACGAGTTGACTTTCACCTATAATCTGACGATTGACCCAGCAACAGACAAAGCCACTCTGACAGAAAATCACGTGATAGGGAGAATCAGACAACTCTGGCACTTCTGGGGCGGAATAATACTGGTGCTCAATGACCACTACAACAGTACAGGATGCTACCGCAACGGACAGAAAATTAGAAACGAAACCGTTCACGACTTCATCCAGAAAAACCAGATCAAAATGAGCATCGTAAACTTCCAAACCAGTATCATAGCTGACCGCAACACCTACAGCCTATCTGCCACAGGACAGAACGTTACAGACACCGACAATACCATCAGCAACTCGAGCATCACTACATACGCAGATGACGGCGAAAAAATCGCTGACGCTACGTTCGGCACTAAACGGGCGTACAAATTATATAACTACACGGCAGATCCGAACGAAACCACATATGACCTATATGACTCAACAGCAAGAACAACCCAGATCAACGGTTTCGCACAGAACACTGGACTATTCCAAAACCACATAAACCTCATGAAATTCCTACCCCTCCTCATCGCACATATGCGCCCACAACTATATCAGAGAGCCAAAGACTCAATAGCTAACATGAGCCGCGCTAACTACTTTTATGTAATCGGCTATCCGGAATATGACGGTTACAGGATCGAACATGACCCAACATTAACTGTCTACTTAGACACGGCCGCCACAGATGTCAATGGATCAGACATGTTCAACCCACAAAGCCTGAAAGGACTAGTTATAATCGGAGCAGTCGCCGCAGTAATAATCGTAGCTGCAGCATTGATCATACGCAGAAGAAAACCAAAGGCTTCCACGATGGAGACAGTACCTCCACAACCTCCAAGCTAGAGACAAAAACGTCTACCTTTTTTCTTTGTAGCCTTTATCTTGTTCCGTAGTGTACGGCACTCTTCCATGGTGATCAAAATAACACGTTTTCCATCGTAAGAGATTCCACGGACAGGAATTTGAGACATTGTTAAACCGTAAGAATCATGCTACAGCAACTCTGGTTTTAAAGAGAAATTTCCAAGAGGGGAATTGAAACTCTTAAGTAGAAGAAGTAGATACTCTGGCATGTTTTTCTATTTCTTCTAAACTTTCTTGTGGGACGATTAACGAAAAAAACCATGTTGTATCAGAGGTTTTTTGCGCGCATTTCGATTTGATACCTATATGGCTTTTCTATACTACTATGCCCAAGCTGACACCATTGAAAAACTTAACTTCGACTTCATCACAAGGGTCTGCAAAGCAACAGTCGCAACCGAAACGGATCTAACAACAGCGT
>JBGPAV010000012.1:0-12452 GCA_041480925.1 Bathyarchaeia archaeon
CTTCTGAGTCCGTATATTATGACTCCGAGGCCTATGAACGTCCATCCTAGGCCGAACAGTAGCCAGCCGTATGCATTGACGTTTGCTGCATTCGCTAGGGCGTAGTTGTAGGCGGTTTCTGACTTCGTAAAGTTCATGTCAGCGTCTTCCATGGCTGTGCCTCTTTCGTCCCATGTGGTCAAAGCTTGATTGTACAGGTCTTCAGCGGTTAGCAGGTGGGTTTTAGCTTGACCATAGACTCCTTTTTCCAAGATGCTTGTGCCTAAGTCAAACTCCATTTTGGCCTCTGTCTTGAGCACTTGAACTTTGGCTATGCTTGAACTAGGTAAGCTTATAACATTCAATCTTGACCAAAGATCCAAGCAGTCTAGATGGTCGCTTGAGAGAACCATAAAGTAAGAGCCGTGATGCACCCACAAGGGTGAGCTTGCGGCTTCTCCCATCGGTGCCGTGGTGCTGTTGACATGGTGGATGTAAACGTCGAACGAATGGTACCACATTTCAGACGTGTCTGTCACGTTTGGCGTTACGTTGGTTATCGTGAAGGTTCGGGTCTGGTAGGATTCAACTGTCACCGGGGTTGCGAAGTTTTGTGTGTAGTTCTTACCCCAGCTGAAGTATAATCTGATAGCTGAGATATTTATCTGGTAGACGTATATGTTTGTCCAGCTCATTGTGAAGGTCCAGTTCGTGTTCTCTCTGTATCCAACAACTTCAGGGCTACCTGAAATCGATACATCTGTGCCCTTGTAGTCTGGTTCCACCCAAGCAAACGTGAATAAAATTGGTGCGGCTGCCTTTGTTTGCGCGACAAGTGCGAATGTGACCAGTGAAAGCATTAAGAGACAGATTGTTGCGGTTAATTTTCCTTTCATAATTCTTGTCTCCTCGACAGCCTAGCTGTTTCTGCATGAACCTTTATATCTCTTTTGATGATGACCATTGGTAACCTTAATTACTTTGTTGCGTTGCTACGTTGTTTAACGTGGTTTGTATGGTCCAGATCGTTGAATGCATACCCAACTTCAGCACATCTGACCCGAAGGTTGTGGAGCCGATTCTGAGCGAAGTCAGAAAGACGCGGAACGCGTTTCTGCTCGACTACACGTTTGACGATTACTACAACCGACTTGTGGTTTCACTCGTCGGGGACAAAAAATCCGCTGTGGAAGCCACGGTGAACGCTGGCGCCAAAGCCGCCGAACTCATCGACATGCGAAAGCATAAGGGGCAGCATCCACGTTTGGGCGCTGTTGACGTTGTTCCATTCATTCCAATCAAGAACGTTACTCTTGAAGAATGTGTTGAGCTGGCTAAAGAGTTCGGCAAGCGTCTATCTGAGAAGTGTAATGTGCCCGTTTACCTTTATGGTATGGCAGCTCAGAACGCTACCCGTGGTGATTTGGACTGGATTCGTGAGGGCGAATATGAGAAACTTGGCGAGATGATCGCTAAGCCTGGTCGTGAGCCTGATTTTGGTCCAGCCAAGTTTATTCCTTCTTTCGGTGCGGCGATTGCTGGCGCAAGGAAGATTATGGCTGGTTTTAACGTGAATATTGGCACGTCTGATCTGAAAGTGGCCAAGAAGATTGCTAAGGCCTTGCATGGGCATAAGGGCGGCTTCGCGAACGTGAAGGCTATGGCCGCGTTCATTCCTGAAAAGAACATCTGTCAAATCGGAATGAGCATTAACGATTTTGAGAAGACCCCTATTCACCGCGTTTTCGAGGCGCTGAAAGCCGAATGCACACGTTATAACATTTCTGTTGTCGGCTCTGAGTTTTGCGGTTTGGCTCCGCTGAAAGCATTGATTGACACGGCATGGTACTATCTGAGAGTGGATAATTTAAGTGAAGACCGCGTCTTAGAGATAGCTGTGCATAATGCTTTTGAGAAAGGCGGGGCCTTTGAGTAAGAACACAAAGGGAAGAGCCAGAGAAACTGCTGATCTACTTATTGTAAACGCTAACGAACTTGTCACCGTCGCGGGGGACAACACGAAGCCGCGCACAGGCAAGCAGATGCGCGAACTAGGAATAATCAAAGACGGCTGCCTAGCTGTCAAAGAAGGACGCGTGGTTGCCGTCGGCAAAACCTCCGAAGTCACAAGAGTCTACCGTGGTGAAGAAGTTGTCAGCGCACATGGAAAAACGGTTCTGCCTGGTTTTGTGGATGCGCACACACATTTGGTTTTTGCCGGTTCCCGCGAAGAAGAGTTCGAGATGCGCGTGGAAGGCGCCTCTTACCTTGAGATTTTGAGTGCAGGCGGCGGCATCCTGAAAACAGTGAGAGAGACACGCAAGGCCAGCATTGACAGACTTGTGGAGCTAGGACTAAAAACACTTGACGTCATGCTTCAACATGGAACTACAACAGTTGAGGCTAAGAGCGGCTACGGCTTGACCACGAAGGACGAGTTAAAAATCCTTGAAGCCGCCCGCCGTGCTAATCAACTTCACACCGTGGATGTGGTTTTAACCTTTCTAGGCGCACATGCTGTCCCCTCCGAGTTTAAAGGAAACACACAGGGCTACGTGAACTTGATCGTTGAAGACATGTTGCCAAAGGTAGCGGCTTCCGTACTAGCGGAGTATTGCGACGTTTTCTGTGAACGCGGCGTCTTCAGTTTAGAGCAGTCAAAGAAGATTCTGGCAGCCGCACGGACTCATGGATTGCGTTGCAAGGTTCATGCCGACGAGATGAGTCTTCTTGGCGGGGCCGAGCTTGCGGCAGACGTGGGCGCTGTTTCAGCTGAGCATCTGCTGTTTGCTTCTGTCGATGGCGTCAAGGCGATGGCTGCGAAAGGCGTGATTGCTGTATTGCTGCCTGCAGCCGCGTTCAGTCTTATGATGGGGCGTTATGCGGATGCGCGGTTGATGATTGACAGCGGGGTTCCTGTCGCCTTAGGCACAGATTACAATCCTAGCTGTTTGGTTGAGAACATGCAACTTGTTGTTGCGTTTGCAAATCACTTCATGCGTTTAACGCCTGCTGAAGCCATAACAGCGGCAACTATTAACAGTGCTTGGGCTGTGGGAAGAGCGAAGGATGTGGGCAGCTTGGAAGTAGGCAAGAAGGCTGACGCTATAATCTTGGACGTGCCGAACCACAGTTTTCTGGGTTACCGGTTCGGCGTGAACATGGTGGACAAAGTGGTTAAGAACGGCCGCATCGCCGTGGACAACGAATCCAGCCCTAGCCAGATCGTGCATCTGGAAGATTATGATTCCGAAAGAGGATAGGCTGCGGCAAAAAGCGTTAATAGTGTGCTTCTGCTTTCTGAATTTCTCGAAGGTAGACTTGCGGTATGACCGAGTTTAAGGTTGAACGTCCTGTCAAGGCTTTGACGGGCCCCGAACTGCATTGCAGGAACTGGCAAATTGAAGGCGTTTTGCGTATGCTTTGCCATGTTTTAGATCCCGAAGTGGCGAAAGACTCTGAGCACCTCATCATTTATGGCGGTACAGGCAAAGCTGCCCGTAACTGGGAATGCTTCGACAAGATCGTAGAAACCCTTGTCAATTTGGAGCCAGATGAGACGATGCTGGTTCAGAGCGGCAAACCCGTAGCCGTCTTCAAGACGAACGAGTGGGCGCCGAGAGTCCTGATTTCCAACGCCATGCTCGTGCCAAAATGGGCCACTTGGGATTACTTCTTTGAACTTGAACAGAAAGGCCTCATAATGTACGGACAAATGACGGCGGGTTCATGGGCTTACATAGGCACACAGGGCATATTACAGGGCACTTACGAAACGCTTGCAGCCGTTGCCAAAGAACACTTTGGCGGCTCGCTGAAAGGCAAGCTAGTTCTTACTGCGGGTTTAGGCGAGATGGGCGGCGCACAGCCTCTTGCGGCGACGATGAATGATGGCGTCGCTCTGGTTGTGGAAGTTAACCCTTGGGCGATTGAGCGGCGTCTGAAGCACGGTTACTTGGACGACTGGACAGATCGGCTGGACGAAGCAGTCGCTATGGCTATGGATGCTAAGAAGAAGGGTGAAGCTAAGAGCATTGGTTTGCTTGGCAATGCGGCGGAAGTGCATCCTGAGCTGTTGAAGAGAGAAATAATTCCTGATGTGGTGACTGATCAGACGAGTGCGCATGATCCGCTTAACGGGTATTATCCTGTTGGCTTCAGCAAGGAAGAGGCAGATGATCTGAGAAAGAAGGATCCGAAGAAGTATGTGCAGCATTCGATGAAGAGCATGAGAACCCACGTTGAGGCCATGGTCGGGTTTATGCGAAAAGGCGCGATAGTGTTCGATTACGGCAACAACCTTAGACAGCAAGCGCTTGACGCTGGCTTCAAGGACGCGTTTGCTTATCCCGGTTTTGTGCAAGCGTATGTGAGACCCTTGTTCTGTGAAGGAAAGGGGCCGTTCCGCTGGACCAGCTTAGTGGGAAGCAAGGAGGACATTTACAAGCTGGACGATGTTGTCTTGAAAGAGTTCGCATACGATGATGGCTTGTGCAGATGGATACGCAAAGCTAAGGAACAAGTGAAGTTTCAAGGCTTGCCCGCGAGGGTCTGCTGGCTCGGCTACGGAGAACGTGCAAGATTCGGCAAGATCATCAATGACATGGTTGGATCTGGCGAGCTTAGTGGCCCTGTTTGGATTGGTCGGGATCATTTAGACGGCGGGAGCGTAGCCTCACCGAACAGAGAAACAGAAGGCATGAAAGATGGTAGCGACGCTGTAGCGGATTGGCCGATTCTGAACGCACTTGTAAACGCTGTCGGCGGAGCCACATGGGTCAGCGTGCACCACGGAGGAGGAGTAGGAATAGGCTACAGCATACACGCGGGAATGTGTTTGGTGGCGGATGGAACAAAAGAGGCAGAAAAGCGAATAGTAACCGTGCTAACAACTGATCCTGGAACAGCAGTGGTTAGGCATGCAGATGCGGGATACGAGAAAGCACAACAAGTAGCTAAACAGAAACACATCAAAATGCCGATGCTGAAATAATGCAGTCTCAGAGCACATTTTAGTAGTCATATGCTGGCATTAACCATAAATTCCCATATGTTGACGTATCATTCAAAGAACAGAAGCTTAAAGTTCGGTGGCGACAGTGAAGTATTGCTTAGAAATAGCGTCTATTTTTCTTCTGGGTAGCGAGCAGAATCTAATAAGCCAAGACGTGCATGAGCAGGAAGTCAAAACGGATGAAACAGTCAGAAAGCTAGGTATACCTTCAGAGAACAAGATCCTCATAAGAAAAGAAGAAGATCTGCATGGAATAGACAAAGATCGGATGGATGTTCTTGTTGTGTTTCCTTGCTGTCGAGACCGCTTTTCCTCTTTGATCCAGCTTGCTGAAAACGGTTTGCCCATGATTGTCGTAGGAGACGGTGAAGCGTTTGCAGATGCGCTTGACACTTACTCTTATCTTGCCGACCATTCAAACGTGGAACTCGTTCTCACTGCTGAGGAAGTCAAGACCAAACTCAGAGCCTTAGAGACTGCGAAGTGGGTTAAAAATGCCAAAGTCTGTGTTTTAGGCTTGGAAGATCCTACGCCGGAGCTTGCGGCTTGGTACAGAAATCCGATGGGTTTGGGCAAGCTCAACATTATTCGGGTAAGCAAGGAGAAAGTCGCAGGCATGTTCAAGAATGCGGATAAAGGTTTGGCTGAAAACATTGCCAAGAAATGGGTCAGCGAATGTGCAGTTAAGGAGCCTCTTTTCGAAGACATAGTCCTGTCCGCCCGCGTTTACCTTGCACTAAAAAACGTCATTGAAGAGACAAAGAGTGAAGCCGCTTACGTTCCTTGGTGCGGCCAATTCACTCAGGGTCTCCAAACCAAAATGTGTTTTGCCATAGCCAAAGTCGCTGACGATGGGATCCCCATCGGATGCTATAAAGGCGAAAACCTGCTTCCCATGCTTATTCTTCATGCTACAGCCTACAAGCCTGTGTTTGTCTGCGAAGCCAACGGAAGACAAGGCAGCACTATAGAGCTAAGACACTGCTTTTCTCCAACAGCCCTTTCAAGCTGTAAGCCTGTTCTCAGACCGTGGCGAAGCCTAGAACACACTGTCACAGCATACTGTCAACTTCCTAAAGGCGAAGTCACGCTTGTCAACTGTGGAATCGGAGACAAAATCCTCATCACCAAAGCGCAAGTCACAGACTGCAAAGACTTGGAAGGCGACAACTGCAGAATCACCATTTACGTGGAACTAGAAAGCGAGCAAACGCTCCACAAGCTTGTAAGCAGAGAGTTTGCGCTTGTCTACGGAGATTACACGCGAGAAGTAACTGAAGTGGCGAAAAAACTCGGTTTAGAAATTCTGTAAAACCACTCAAACCTGTTTTTTCGATAAGGCTTATTTTACCTTTACCCGTATTGATTCACCGTATTTTCTGAACTCTTCTCCTTCCTTCGAAACTTCTAAACCCATAGCAACCTTCGTGTCAGAAATCTTTCTTATGAAGGAGCGCCAGTGGGTTCCCTCGAAGTTTTTTGGCAGCGTCTACATAGATCGTGTTTCCTACTGCAAATACCTGGATATCTTTCGACAAAAATGCTACATTTGCTGCGCTAAGAAGCAAAGCTGTGAATGCTAATGCCAGAATGTTCTCGAATTTGTGTTTTTCATTTTTTCACTCCGAATCTGATTCTGAACACTTGGACAAAAGTCTTAATTAAATTTTCATTCGTCGCACAAGAAAGTCTCTGAAGGAGAAAAGGAAATCTCTACTCCTCTGAGACTGTTTTTTTTCGAGATATGATTTGCTTCGCGATTATCTGGCTTTTCACAAGAGCGCGTAGCTCGAAAGGCTGCGTGACGAAAATTGGATCACTTGTTCTTTCTCTTGGTTATGATCTGTTTGTTCTTGTTCATACGTTTCATTGTGATCATTGCTGCCACTGCTACAACAGCGATTATGGCCCAGCCGAATGCGATGTCAAGAAACAACTTGTCCACATAGGTCACATAATTGCCGCTTTCCATCTCCACCATTCGCCAGACAAGTGGAAACCCATAATATTTGTTCCCAGGAATGCTCACAGAATCAGGCAGATTCTCAATTAGACCTGAACCAAAACCGATAAAGAAACCAACAAGAAGAACTATTGCAGTGATTTGAGCGTATCTTTTCGAAGCCATGGTCTCAACCAATCACCAATTCTGGATACTGACTGAATAAGACTTTCGCCTAAGCGACGCTGCCAACTTGTTTATCCTGATTTGAACTTTAATCTTCCAATTTGCGATCGAAGACAATGAAGTTCTTTGAAGGAATAATTTAGTCTCTGAGAAACAGAAAGCGTCCAAAAAAGGGAATGCTAAGCATCTGATTTTGACTCTGATAGATACAGAAGTTCTTTTAATATGCGACCATAAGTTTTGAAGCGAAAAAGGTGTGATTAAGATGAAGAAAGGTCTCGATCAGGCAGACATTGGAGTTCTACTGCACGGAATCCTGTTCGCATATCAAAAAATCGCAAAAGAAACACTTGGGACAGGGGCCGCAATATTTGTACATCCTGTCCTAGACATCCTTAGAGGAATTAGCAAGAGAACAGGAGTAAACCTGATTGAGGGAAGCAACATTGATGAAGTATTTGAGAATCTGTCCAAGGCCATGCAAACCACAGGTCTGATAACAGCGTTCCGATTCGAGAAACACTCTCCTAACATATACACCCTGCATGTGGACAGATGCGTGTGGGCGCCCCACATACATAGCGAGCTCAAACCTCACGATGTGACTTGTCCATACGCGTTAATGGCTATGTCTATATTTGAAGAAGTTCTGAAATGTAAAGTGAAAGTCGCTGATTCTGAATACATTGAAAACGGATGCCGAACCAGAATAGAATCTCTTTAGCATCAAGTGCCGGTGGTAGCAAAGAGTCGCTTTTTCTGCTCTTTTCTCAGGGAGTCATTCCTCATGATAGATGCGTCAAAACAGTATCCGTTTAGACAGTAGCCCTATTATTTGACTATTTGTAAGAAGGACAAATGATGCCCTCTCTCTATGTTTTCTCTCAATAGATCAGGCTTTCACAATATTGTACCCTGCAGCCTTTCGGAGTCTGTTCATTATAGCTAAACCCAAGCCTTCTGTAGACACGCCTTCAGCGATAATCACATCCACGTTTTCAGCATCAAACTCTCTCAACAGCCTAAACAGGTTCCGAGCCACATCAGCTAAAACACGTCGACTACCCAAAGACTTCACAGCATCTGCACTGTAACTCTTAAACGTCTCGTTAGTAGCCAGAACTCCAACTTTCTTGCCGCCTGCTTTGTAACGCGCAATCAATTCGTTCACTCTATCCACGATAGCTTCTATATCGCCTTCAACCACGACAACTTCAGCCTTAGGTGCATAATGTTTATGCTTCATTCCCGGCGAACGCGCTTTTTCAACAGGCAGAATTTTATTTGCGGTAGCAACAGGATTAAGCTCCACTCGCTTAAGCAACTTCAGCAAAGCTTCAAAAGGCGTACCGCCTGGACGCAAGACCTGCGGTGGATCAACCGTCAAATCCAGAACCGTGGATTCGACTCCGATATGTGTAGGACCTGCATCCAAGACCGCGTCAATATGCCCATCCAGATCTTCCAAAACATGCCTTGCCAAAGTTGGACTAGGTTTTCCGGCAAGATTCGCGCTAGGTGCAGCAATAGGACAGCCGCTCTCTTTGATCAAAGCCAATGCCACATCATGTCTAGGCATCCTAACAGCGATCGTGTCCAAACCAGCCACTGTTACACTAGGCACAATGAATGAGTGCTCAAAAATTAACGTCAAAGGCCCAGGCCAAAATTTTCTCATCAGCAACTCAGCTTTCGCTGGAACCGTTTTCGCCAATCTGTAAACATCCTTTGCGTCACAGACATGCACAATAGGTGGGTTGTCCAAAGGTCGTCTCTTAGCCTCGAACAGAGAGCGAATAGCCGTGGCATTTAGAGCGTCAGCACCTAACCCGTAAACTGTCTCTGTTGGAAAAGCCACCAGACCGCCGCGCTTTATGAAATCGGCTGCCTTTCTAATCTTGTCCATTTCTGGATTCTGCGCGTCAACAGCTAGCACTAGGGTTTTCTTCATGTGTAAATCAAAAGAATCAGAATCCAGCCTAGACTATTAAACTTCATGAAAGAAGTCGAACGAGAAGCTAGGTTGCTGACTTGTTAGACCACGTAGTAGTCTATTACTTTCTTCATGCTTTTCGGAGCGGTCTGTCTCACTGCCAACTTCTTCAATATTTTAATCATCTGCGGCTGGAAACGTGCAATATCCGTAAGCGAAACCAAACCTACAAGGCGCTTGCCATCCACAATTGGCAGTTTCTTGATCTTCATCTGGAACATCATCTTCACCGCTTCTTCCAACTCCATATTTGGCTCAACAACTACAAGCGGGCTTGTCATGATCTCCTTGACCTTCGTTTTCTTTACATCTCTGGCCTCGGCGACCACACGTTTCAAAAGGTCTCGCTCCGTCACAATTCCCATAGCCTTGCCTTTACTGACCACAATGAGGCAGCCAATCTCAAACTTGTTCATGATCTCAGCTGCTTCTTTGACTGACGAGTTCTCGTCTAGGCTGATGACTTCGCGAACCATGACATCCTCAACTTTCAGTGACAGACTAGATTCTTGTTGCTCATTCTGTTCTTGTTGAGACAATAAAACCACCAAACCCACTAATCTCGGCAACACACGTATATAAGTGCGTGTGCAGAGTTTTTCCTTCACATACCCCGAAGTTTACGCAAAATCGTCTCAACGTTCTTGCTAGTAGGAATCTTTGCCCGTTCAAACTTTTCACGAGGCTTCGCAAATGGTCTAGTCGCGTCAATACCAACCTTGCTTGTCAAACCTGTCTCCTGATCAGCCGAAGAATCCAAGGTAGACCCACGTACATTGTTGATAATAAGCAAGTCCTTGCTGGCCTGAAAACGAGTTGCAATCGCCCATTCAACATCGCATGGATCAAACACGTCGATATCCGAGTCAACAACAACGGCATGCTTCAAACTGGGGTGAGCCGCAAGCGCTGCCAACAAAACATTCTTTCCATCACCATCAACCTGCTTCTCCACTGCAATCACCGCATGAAGCCAGCCGCAACCGCCAACAGACAAGTTAACCGCACAAACCTTAGGCACAACCTTCGCAACACTATCCCAGATCAAAACCTCATGAGGCAACCCCATCAGAAGCTTATGCTCAGAACCAGACGGCAACAAAGCCTCGTAGACAAAATCCTTCCGATGCATAACACCCACCACTTCCACGACAGGTTGCTTCCTCTGAACATCATAAGTACCCGTAATATCCACAAAAGGCCCTTCAGCAACCTCCTTCGAAACAGAAATTTTGCCCTCCAAAATCAGCTCGGCCTCCGCAGGCGCACAAGCATTTACGCTTCTACATTCAACCAGCTGCAGACCACCATTCAGCAAAGCGTTAGCTATATCAAACTCGCACACTCCAAAAGCAACAGGAGAAGACGCTGCCAACATCACAGCAGGATGAACGCCAACCGAAATCGCCACGTCCAAATCCCGACCCGACTCCTTTGCCAGATTCCACAGTTTAAAAAGATGACGAGGCACGAGGCGAATTGCCAAATGATTCTTGTCTAAAACCTGCAAGCGATGAATCGAAACATTCTCAATTTTGTCATCCACGCTCTTTGCATGAACGACTGCTGAAGTAAGGTATGGAGCAGCATCCTTCTCAAAATGTGTCAAAATCGGGTACTTGGATAGGTCAACGTTCTTATCAGTCTTTTCCTCAACTGCGCCATCAGCCACGATATTGCATTTCTTCGGCGAACGCCAAGACTCAGAAAGCTTTTCGCACAGCTTGTCTTGCTTGACATTCAGTGAAGCGCTAAGCCTCTGTCGAGTTCCACAAACGTTTGCTGCAATTTTGCATGCATAGCCTTTCACGTTATCGAACATGAGAATAGGGCCATTACCGTCAAAATTCTTCATCACGCTGGAAATCTCAAGCTTCGTGGACAAAGGGTCTTTGATGTGCAGAACCTGTTTCTCATTCTCCATCTTTCCAAGAAAATCTTTGAGACTCATGCGGTGACACCCTCCTTTCCCGCTTCAGCCTCAACATTAATAACCTTCTCAATAAGCCTTCTAAAAACCGACTGCACCTGCATCTCACTGAACGTCTCCAGATAAACCGAAACCAACGCAATCTTCCCTTTTCTTGCAGACACAAACTCAGCAAACATCCTCGCCGTCACCGCATTTCTGTCACCTAAGAGGATAGATGAAGTAGGCGAACCAAGCACATCCTTAGGCACTGGAACAGCTATTGCGAGCGTTCCAAGCTTGTCTTCCTTTTCACTCAACAAGACCAAGCATGAGTTCTTTGTCTCTATATACACTGCAAGAAAATGCATGTTCTGCTCAACTATCTCGTCCTTGACGACTTTAGCACGTTCCATCCGCTTCACGATCTCCATCGCTTATTAATAGCTTCACATATTCACTATTTATCACTTTCAAAAAGGCGATCCGATCGAATGCTTGAGAACCGAGCACGACGAATCCTAGAGACGCTCAAGAAAAAATACAAGATGCCGGAATGGATTATATCACACGACGACCCATTCAAAACTCTCATTGTGACAATAATCTCACAAAACACTAACGACAAAAACACGGCCAGAGCCTTCAAAAACCTTTCGAACAGCTTCAGAATAGCGCCCGAAGTCCTAGCGAACATAAAAACGGAGCAAATTGAACGATGCTTGAAAGTGGCTGGATTGTACAAAAACAAGGCTAGGACAATAAAGCAAGTCTCGAAGATAATTCTCGATCAATACAACAGTAGCTTGAAGCCAATACTGTCGTTGCCTCTCGAAGAAGCCAGAAAGACTCTTCTTCAATTTCCAGGAATTGGACCGAAAACAGCGGACGTTCTGCTTCTGTTCAGCGCAGAAAAGCCGACAATACCAGTTGACACACACGTCAGCCGCGTATCAAAAAGACTCACTCTAGTACCGGCTTCAGGAAATTACGAAACCATTCGACAGTCTCTGCAGACACTCTATAAGCCAAGAGACTATCTCGCCGTTCACGTGCTGTTTATTCAGCATGGCAGAAAATTTTGCAAAGCGCGCAAACCCATTTGCACACAGTGTCCGGTAAACACGCTTTGCCCATCAAGCAATTTGAGTGATGAGAGTGACTGAATTAGAAGAAACCGTTGCAAGATACTTTCCATACGCCCAAGTGAGGCCACACCAAGACGAGTTCATCAGCACTATCTTCGAAGCTGTTGAAAACGGACGTTCGGTTCTTATAGAAGGAAGCAACGGTCTGGGCAAAACCATTTCAGCATTGTCAGCATGTCTTCCGAAAGCCATTGACAAACGCTTCAAAATACTGTACGTGGCAAGAACACATCGCCAGCATGAACGAGTAATTGAAGAACTCAAAGCAGTTTCCAAGAAAC
>JBGPAV010000013.1:0-12163 GCA_041480925.1 Bathyarchaeia archaeon
CTATCAAGGGCTTTTTGGATATCAACCCAGCTCATCTCGGAGATTTGAATCTTAACCATTTGTGTTTCCTCTCCAAATTCCAACGTATAGTTTCTTTTCTAATACCATGTATAAATGCCCGATTTACTTTTAAGACATATTTCAAAACAACTCTTCGATCTTGCGGAAAAGCATGTGCTTTCCGAGCGTGGATTAGAAAAAGAGGGGTTGCGCGGGAGACATCTCCACTTGCTGTCGTGGTTAAGTGGTGTTCAGGGATTGCGGTGAGTCTTCTTAGCTGAGGATTGTCTATGTCTCTTCTGGTAAGTACCTTTGGTTGGATAAAACTTTACCCTTGTGTGTGTATATATCAACCTAGAATTTCTGTGTACTAGACTGATACACAGAGATGTAACTTCACTTCATAATCTTTATCTTTCGTAAGCATCAAGATACACTAGGTAATAAAGAGGGTGTGGACAAAAGGAAAGCAAGGATATCTCCGTATTCCTGTATAACAAAGTCGCTGAACCAAAGAAATGATTATTAGAGTAAGCCATCCAATTCCTATAAGAAACATTGCCCAATGAGTGAGCCGCAAGGCGCCTATCTTCTCATACCAATGTAATCTGCGAAATCTAATCTCATTGTTAAATAGCTCTAATGCATTTTTCCTTTCTTTGACAATTCGTTCTATCTCAAAGATATTGAAATCACTCCTTATGAGAATGCCTGAGTCCACCAATTGTCTTTCATGCCGTAGACCTGCCAAAAACCAATTCTCTCTCCGCATGTTAGCTCTATATCGAATTAGACACCATCCAAAACTTGAAAACAGGCCTGCCAGTGATAGAAAGAGAAATCTCAGATTTCCCATGTTAAAGGGAGCCACAGCCAGGAGAACTGCAACTGCAGACGCTAGCCCTGTCTGAATGACTATGTAAATCGATACCAATTCCCAAGATATTCTGCCCTCGCTTTGAAGGAGGTCAATCAGTTTTTCATATTCCAAGAGAAGGGCATCTTGTGTCAAGCTTGCTCACTATTCAAAGCCAGAGATACTTCTGGTTAATGAAACTATATAGAACTCTTTTCTATTGTCAAATGAAACAGCGATGACTACGCCTCAGGTTGGTTGAGGTAAAGCTATATCTCATGTGTGTTTCTACTACTCGTGTAAAAGGTTCTTCCCACATTTCCAGCATTTCTCTTGGTCTGACCGATTCTGCGTACCACAATTCCAGCAATAACAAAGTTTTTGTGTCGCTTCTTTCTCCCGCTCTGTCTTCACTTTTTCTGAAGGAGACATCGAGATGACAATATTCTCGAGCCGCCTTATGTTCCCACCGTCCTTGTAAATCCAATAACTCATGAAGAGGAGTGCAAGACCCAAGAGGACAGCATATGCAGACAACCAGTACAGTCCAGTAAAGTCGGGTAGGTCAATATGATACAACGTTCCGTAGCCTGGAAGAGTCTCCAGAAAACTTCTAATCTGGTTTACGGTACCAGTCAATGAAGAGGCAGTCTGCGCCACCTGAGCTGCTGCCACAAGGACTACAAGCAAATTGAAAAGCATGAATAGTAGAATCAGTATCCTGCTGAAATCCCGCCGAACAGATTCAATACCGCTCAAGAAGCA
Source organism: Bathyarchaeia archaeon (assembly GCA_041480925.1). Classification (GTDB taxonomy): domain Archaea; phylum Thermoproteota; class Bathyarchaeia; order Bathyarchaeales; family Bathycorpusculaceae; genus JBGPAV01. The sequence continues at coordinate 1,622 of JBGPAV010000013.1, forward strand.
CTCCTCATTTTCCTAGGCACCAGCTTTCGCATATGGGCACACGTATTAATATTCATGCTTTATAGCTTTAATGGCAAAGCCCTTTTTCAGGCGTCATACATGCAATTCCTCGTACCTAGGCTTTTCGCAAAGGTCTTCCAGTTTCCTTGCCCTGCCTTTCCTGCCCTAGGAATCGCCCTTGTCTGTGGTTGGTTGGGGCAAAGTTTAATTCACACCAAACACGAGAGCAAAACTATGTAACAGAAACCCCAAAAGCTTTGCCAAAAAGCCGATATTCAATATGTTTTGACAACATGTCATTTCCAGTCTCGTCTATGTTCATTGTTGAACTATTTTGAGATTAGTTAGGAACGAATAAAGCTTCTACGTAATACTGAGACTGAGCTTTACCAAACTCCGAAACCCTGTCAATTCTGTAATTATGTTTCTTCAGGAAGGCTTTGACTTTTGACATGTTCTGCGACCAAACCTCAACAAACAGCGTTGGCCTAAACCTGGTGAGTGTTTCCTCAAGCCCAAGCATAACTTCGTATTCGGCTCCCTCGACATCAATCTTTATCCAATCTACACGTTTGAGACCAATATTGTCTAAAAGCAGTTTGTCTGGTCTCTCTGCTTGAGCTTTGACGTTTCCAAAGCCGTAGTCGTGTCTGTTTATGTTTGCATTTGCGGAAGTTGACCCTTTGAAAAACTTCAGCTCACATCTGCGGTTCCATGCTGCAATATTGAAGGAAATTATGTTCTTGAGTTTGTTGAGTTCGATGTTTTTCTTTAATGAAGTGAAATTGGCTGGAATTGCTTCCATGGCTATGACTTGCCCTTCGCTGCCAACGAGTTTCGAGACTGCAATAGCGTGCTTTCCAAGGTGTGCCCCAATATCTACGAAAACTTCACCTGCTTTGGGTTGAAGCCACTGCAGCAAGAAAGGCTCAAACTCGTGACTTAGGATGCGCAAGCTTTCAGCATCGCGGATTGTATAAATAATGTCATCCAACTTTATGGTAAGCTTGGCGCATAGATGGTCTGCAAGACTGCTCGCGAATAGGTCAAGCGCACTGTTCCTCTTTCGTATGGGAGTGGGAATTGAGTCCAAGAATGCTAGTTCAATCAATTTTAGTTTGTCTGATAATTTGTAGCCGATTGAATATTTCTTAGCTTTCTTTAACCATTCTTTAGCATAGCGATGGATGCGCTGAAGTTGGCTTTGTTCTTGCCTGGCTTGTTCGGTCTTGTGTTCAATGCAGGCGTTTTTCAATAGATATTGTTCGAGAGCCTTTTCAATATCTATTTCCACTTTTGCGCTCTCTTTCCATTGCCTCAACCTAACCCCTTGTTTGTACATCTACGCTAGAGGAGTATATATGAAATAAGCAGCTGGCTTTCTGCAAACAACAATGCTTTTAAAACACACGTCTTATTCTTAGACTACGTGTGTAGCGTGACTCTTGGTTTCGGTCGGTATCCACATTTCTTGAATGGCTTTGTCCTGCAATCTGAGAATACAACTCAAACGCAACCCGTCATTGGTTGGTTGGGGGTAAAGTTTTATCCCATTTCTCAAGCTGTTCTTGTTAGTATTTTTGGTTCTTTCCATTCTTCTCTAAGAATGCTATACATACAGTCATCTCTCCATTTTCCTCTGCAGTAGAAGGTTTTTCTTAGGACACCTTCTCTCTTGAATCCAGCCTTCTCAAGAGCTTTCCATGATGCTATGTTTTCTGGGTCAGCCTTCGCTTGAATCCTCACAGCGTCTTTTGAGAGGAACAAGTAGTCAACGATTATCCTGATGGCTTCGCCAACATAACCCTTGCTTCGTTCAGCTGGCACAATAAAATACCCAAGCTCTATTTCCCCTGCTGCTAGAAAGTGAGCCATATAGCCAATTCTAGTTCCATCCTTCTTCTCTACAAAAAACCACTGGGCATCTTTGAGATTGTTGTAAGTCCTTTCTAAATCCGTTCTAGTCTCTTGTCTAAGAGGCTCATATTCACCCATAAACTCAGGATTGTTATCCCATCCCTGTAATACTGGCAAATCTTCTTTCTCCATGATTCGCAGATTCACGTTCTTGCCTTCAAGCAATTCAATTCACCAATCCACACAGTGACTTTCGGTTCAGCTATAACTTTTCCGCAAAACCAAAAACCGGCTTAAAAAGAGTGATAGAAGAGTTCTCTAACTAGAATTAATAGCGGTGGGTCAGTTTGTGCTCCTCCAGTTCTTCAATTTCTAGCGCACGCCACCTATTCAGCATCAAGCCTTTCAGGCCTCTTCCTCACCCCAAACTTCCATAGCAAAACCAGTCGAGGCCCAATGCCAACCACGCTTCTCAACCAGCCGTTCGCCGATCTCCTTCTCAAGCTTACGATTCATCCGAATGATCCTGCGGCTCACCTGATGCCTTCTAACCTTATACGTGGACAACCGTGCAGCCAGATCCTTAATGAATTGTGCATCGTTTCTGCACATCGGCAACCCGTTAAGCCTCCTTGGCTTTTTGCAGTTCTTCGAGGCGTAGTCTGACTGCTTCGCCAACGAATTGTGAGTTGCTGCTGTATTTTCCTTCTTTGACGAGCTCTTCTACCGCGTCAACGAGGTTCTTTGGCAACGAAACACACCGATAACCCTTCGTCGTCATATACCACACCGATGCTTCATTTATGCTTCATGGAGCAAATTTAAGCCCTGTGACATGTATGAAGTACAATCCAAACATCATGCGAAAACCAAGAGTCAGTAATTTTTGTATATTCTTGTACAATAGTGTAGTATAGGTAAAGTATGCCGAAGGGAAAGTATAGGGGCGTAAGCCTCTTAGCGGAACAAATAGAAGCAATTGAGAAATTCATCAAGGAAAACCCAGAGCAAAACTACACGAGCATAGTAGACTTCATTGGCGACGCAGTGAGAAGAAGACTTGAGGAGAAAAGATTTGAGATTTTTAATCATGACGTTACTGGAGTGAAAATCACAGACCGCAAGCTAAGAAGAATAGTTCAAATCTACTTTAAACCTGAAGGAATATGGTGCGACCTTGACGGAAACGCAAAATGCGAGCACATCGACTTCGCACTAAAGCAACAGGACGTCCAAGAAATCATACGAAAGAAACGAAAGGAAGGTTGGAGGCTGCCAGATGTCTAAACTTTATGAGTACAGTCAACCTGTTTTCATGAATCTTATTGACTGATTTTCAAGAGTAATGTCGTAGATCTGGTTAACGTCGAACTCTATGCCCATACTCTCGTATTCTTGCTCGGTTAGGAACAGGATGATCTTTGGAATCGCAAGCTGGGTTCTAGGCTGGAACATTGGCATCTGCTGCTGCAAAGCCTGAAGAACATCCTGAATCACCTGTGCTTCTTCTGTCTGGGGTCTGACTGCAAAACGTGGAATCTCCCTCTCCTCAAGCAGTTCTATGCGTTTTCCAAGGTTACCGTCTAGGTCGCGAATAGATTCGATCTTGTTCACTCTGACGCGAAACATGGCTTGATCAACAGTGTAGAAGCGCGAACATTCTTAAGGCTTTCTTGATAGAGGCCGCCTACTCCATTTCTATCGTTGCCGGCGGCTTCGGAGTCAAATCATAGTACACCGTTGACACGTTAGAACATTGCTTAACCGTTTCTTCTGCAATCGCGTCCAGCGTTATCCAAGGTATGTCCGAAACTTGCGCGGTGAGAAAATCCTTGGTCTCAACTGCCCTGATGCCGAGCACGTACGGTTTTTTCTCAGGCAGATCCTTGACTGCATAGAAGATTCGGGCAACTTCAGGCATCTTGGTTGTTATTGTTGCCTGGAGCATGACAAGGTTCTGGATAGCTGACTGATGAACCCGCCCATTTACCGTTTCAACCGTCACGCCAACGACTTTACCATAGCGCCTTTCGCCACCTTTCACACCTGTGGCTCTGTCTCTAAAGATTCGGATGCGCACGTTTCTTGCCGGCACATTTAGCAACCGCGCCACTGATTCCTGAATGTGCAGAGCCTCAGCCGGCTGCTGCACTTCGTCATTGTCCATTATAACCGCAAAATACTGTCCAGGCTTGTGCTGTACCAGTTCACTCTCAGCAATCGCTGTAGCTTTCCTCACAGTTTCCAACTTGTCCGGTCGTATCTCACCAACCACACGCACTGACAAGCCTGGTCCCGGGAAGGGTTGACGCTCAGAAAATTCCTGCGGAAGCCCAAGGTGTCTGGCGACCATTCTCACCTGTTCCTTCATCAGCGTGATCAGTGGTTCGACAACTTTGAAGCCGAAGCGTTCCATGGGATTTATGCCCATCTGCTCCAACACGTTATGCTGCGTCTTCACGCCGCCCACTGTCTCCATTATGTCCGCACGAATTGTACCTTGAACAAGGATTTTGCAGCCTTCTTTTCTTGCAGTTTCGCCTAAAACTTGATAGAAGGTTTCGCGGAACATTTTGCGCTTCTCTTCAGCGTCACGCAGGCCTTTCATGGCTTGCATGAAACGGTCGCGCACGTTAACTATCTTCATGGGCACGTTGAAAGGTGATTTTGAAAGCGTTGACGATATGTACTCGGGTTCGCCTTCTCGCATGAAAGCGTCGTCCAAAATGACGCAGACAAGGTTTTCTCCTATAGCCTTGCGTGTGAGAACCGCGCAGGTTGTGCTGTCGACTCCTCCTGAAACAGCCACAAGGGCCTTCTCGCTGCCTATGCTTCGTCTTGTCCGCTCTATCTCGGCTTCAACAAACTTTTTCGGGTCAAACACTTCCAAAACATTCACCGCTTATTCTGGACTGACTTATTGCATGTTTCACAATTTATGATTTGCCACAGACCCGAACCCGAAAAACTGAAAAATCACTTACAAGAAGCTTAAACAAAACGCTTCTAAGCAGCTACAACATTTCAATCATTGAGAACAAAAAGCATCATCGATCGAGCGGTGAATATCCAACTATCTTTAAAAAAACAATCAGCCCTCAGCAGAAGAGACCATCGATTTGAAACCACTTATGCGCTGAAAGTTTTTCTATCATCACATTCGTATACTATTGGAAAGAACGTGCACGCACTGTGAAGACTGAAGAAATCAAAACAATGACCACGGTAGCCAAAGATCTTAGCGACTGCTACGCTGACCTAGCCAATGCTCTGAACGGCACAACCGACACGGTGAAAGCGTCAAGGAAGCTTTGGCGAAGCAAAAACAACTCATGGCTGATAAAAATCGGCTTAGCCCTGATTGCTTTCCCTGACCCCACAATAAGCGACATTGTAGGAGCAGCCTTTGTGGCCGCGGGCACAGTTCAGGCTGGGATTCGGCGTCGCACGGTCTACGTTGAGGATGTCTATAAAACTTTCACAAGCACGTTCAAAGACATACGCAGTCTGAAATAGGAAGTCTAGCAAGGTTCAAGATCTGGCTCAAATTTTATATTTGCTGCATATTATATGCTTGATATGTAGGGGGAAAGAAGAGGCATGAAACTTGTAACTGTTCTACTTCCTGAAGCTTGTCTGGAAGGACTAGACGAGCTAGTGAGAGCAAACATGTACCCGAGCAGAAGCTCGGCGATCAGATCCTCAGTCAGGGACTTGTTGAAGAAAGAACTCTGGGAAAGAAAAGGAAGATAGACAACTCGCTAGAGTCTCGCCAGATCTCTTATTTCTTCGGCCACAGCCGCCGGATCTTCAGCCTGAACAATAGCTCTTCCAACAATGAGATAACGAGCACCAGCCTCCAAAGCCGCTGCTATTTCTCCTCCTTGTGCGCCGATTCCTGGCGAAAAGATCGGAACCTTGTCACCCAGTATTCCATGTATTTCGCTTATCTTCTCGGGGTAGGTGGCGCCCACAACGACACCGTCAGCATCATACTTCAAGGCTTTTTTGGCGAATGAGACGTATTGAGGCGTCTGTTTGCCTGTTTCAGCATCAATTATGGTCTGTCCATAGCCTTCGTAGGCGCCTTTGTGGCTCATGTATGTGAGGAGAATTACGCCTCGCTGCTGTTTACGGGCTACGTTAAATATTGGTTTGAGACCTTCTTCCCAGCCTATGAATGGGTTAGCGATTATAGCGTCAAAGCCAGCCGCATAATAGTATTCAGCGATGGCTTCATTTGTGGCACCTATGTCATTCGCCTTGCAATCCATTATCGCTAACAAGTCATGATCGTGAACATGTTTTACGAGCTTCTGGATTCCATCAAACACGCCTAAAGGAAGAACCAGATGATGGTTGAATTTAACCGCACACAAATATGGGTGAGCAGCGTTCAAGACTTGTTCTGCCTTCTTGAATAGACTGTTGCGGTTTTCAGGGTTTTCAAAAGGGAAGTCCAAAGCCAAAATAATGTTCGATTGTCTCTGTTTGGCTGTCTGTTCCATTTTTGCTCGGAAAGCCATTTAGACACCACAGTCAGTTAACGTGATCAGCTAAAAACTTTGCGCCGCCTCAACTTCCCCGCCTGCAACTTGCCGGATATAGTCAAGCGTCGTTTCCACCGTTTCTTTCAGTTGCTGTTCAGTTATTGCAGGTGTTCCATAACCGACTATCATCGCGTTCTTTGTCTGCAACGTGATCTTTGTGCTGTCGCAGTCGCGGTAGGGATAGATGCACAGAGCTTGCTTTTCGTCTGCCAATACCAGAATCTTGCCCGTTAAGATCATGGGTTTGGTCATTCCTATTCCTGTGAAGACTTCACCATTCTTTGCAAATCTCACTTGAAAAGGCAAGTTAAGCTGGCCTACATCGAAGCCGCTGATCGGTACTATCGTTTTCATCGAAGCAAGATTGTAAGCGTCCACGACCGTGGATATATGCGGAAGCTCTTCTCCATGCAATACTCTTCTGAGTAACGCTTCGCCTGCAGGTCTTGTCTTTGTCGGATCTATGTCGAGCTTCCAATAGAAGTCTCGGTAAGAGCGCACAGTCGGATTATCCTTGAGAGTTTCTATATCGTACTTGGCTTTGACTTCGTTGTACACGGTTTGTCTGAGCTGTTTGATCTGCTCATTCTCTTTCTCATTGTGCACGTTGTTGATTGTGCCTATGCATATGGACAGTTCTGGGAACTTCTTTTTGACTTCGCCACTCCAGTTCACTTGGATCTGCATGCCCATCACGTTCTTTTCATAATTCAAGCGTTAGATATTTAACACCTTCAAACAGAATCCTTGACAGAAACCTGTGTGAAAAGAATGATTGGCGAGCTTGCTGCTTTGGGCGCTGCTATAAGCTGGACGTTTTCAGCCATTCTTTACCGTAAAGCATTGCAGCAGACCAAGCCGATCTCAGCTAACATAATCAGGCTTTCATGCACAAGCGCAATTCTGCTCGTTTTCCTTATCGCTATAGGCAAGCTTGGTGTTCTCACAAACTTGTCTGTAAACGTCGCTGTTCTTGCTGCAGTAAGCGGCGCTGTGGGTTTGGGTTTAGGCGATACCTTTTATATGCTGAGCTTGAAGCTTGTTGGCGTGGCACGTGCTGTTCCGATAACGTGTACATACCCGCTTTTTGGTTTGTTGTGGACAGTTGTGTTTTCAGGAGAAGCTATTACGCTGGGTGTTGGTCTGGGCACAGTTGCAATAGTCGCTGGGGTTTGGCTTTTGAGCTATAAGAAAGAAGAAAGACCTGCCACTGTAAGGAGACAAATTTTGGTCAAAGGTGTGGCTGCGGCGTTGGCAACAGCGTTGCTTTGGTCTGTCAGCATTTCTATGATGGGTTTGGCCGTGGAGGAAACGCCTAGCTTGGATCAGGCGCTGATCGTGAACGTTGTGAGAGCGTCAGCGATCGGTTTATTACTGCTTGTATTCTCTCCGATTATTGATAGAGGTCATGGTTTTCTGAAAGTTGACAGAAAAACTGTGGCGACTTTGATCGCTGGAGGGCTTGTGGCGCTTGGTTTGGGCTGGTTCTTTCTGACTTTTAGCTTCACGGAGACTATGGCGTCTCGAGCCATTCCTATTTCATCAACGACTCCATTGTTTTCAGCGTTTGCTGGTGTTGTTTTGCTTCATGAGAAGATTTCTGTTAGGAGTCTTGTTGGTTCGGTTGTCGTTGTTGCAGGGGTTTTCCTCATTTTCCTCCTCTAGTCGCCTTGTGCGTATAAGTTTTTATACTTCATGTTGTTGTTAAGGGCGTTCTGCCTGTCGCCCCAAGGAAGCATCCGCAAATGTCTGTGTCTCCAAGTATTCGTGAAGTTCTCGGCAGAAGAATCGCAGGCGAAATAATACTGTCCAGCAGACCTGGCGCTACAATGCGCAAGTGGCGAGAGCTTTTTGCAGTCTCACAGATAAGCCTATCCGAGAATATGTGTGTCTCATCATCTGTCATCAGCGACTATGAAGGTGAAAGACGCAAGAGCCCGGGAACCAAATTCATCAGAAGATTCGTTTGGGCACTGCTAAAGATTGATGAGGAAAGAGGCGGCCGCTTCATCAAAGAATTTGCAAAGCTGACCAGTTCGCCCAGCATGGCGATTCTGGATTTGCGAGAGTTTCCGATTCCTGTACGCGTGGAGTATTTGTGCAAGGCCATCAAAGGCGAGATCGTGTCCTCTTCAGGCAAGTTTGTGAAAGACGTTTTAGGATACACGGTTGTAGACAGCAAAAAAGCCGTTGAGACGCTCTCAGGGCTTGAATATTCACAGCTGTTTGGCGCCACAACCGACAGAGCCTTGATTTTCACGAACGTCGAGAATGGAAGCCTGCCCATGATGCTGGTACGCGTGAGCAGTTTGAAGCCGCGCGTCGTGGTTTTCCATGGAGCAAGACCGGACGAATATTCAGTCAAGCTGGCTGAGTATGATCAGGTGCCAATAATCTACACAAGCCTGCCCAGCGTGGAGCAACTCGTAAAGTCTCTGCGAAAACTGTACAGAATCGCGCTTCGCGTGAAACTCGGCAGACGCGTGCGTCCGCCTCCAAAGATAAGCGCGTAGGAATGGATCAAAAATTTCTGAAAGTGACTTTCATTTAATCTTGGTCTCTTGTTTGAGCTTCTTGAAGTCTTCAATTATCTGCTTCTTGTACTGTGGATTGTACAATGCCGCAGCAGGATGATAGCTCGGGAAAATCTTCACTCGCTTGCCATAAACGACAGCTTCAAAAAACTTGCCATGAACCTCAGTTATGCTGGTAAATTGCAGCCCAAACTTTGAGAATATATAAGCTGTGGAATGACTGCCGAGCGAAACAATCAATTGGGGTTTTACTGTTTTGATTTGTCTGTCAAGATAAGGCGTGCAAGTCTGAACCTCCAGAGGCTTCGGCGGACGATTGTTCGGCGGTCTACACTTCAGAATATTGCAAATAAACAGGTCAACTCGCGACAAACCTATCTCGCCGAGAAGTGCTTCGAGAAAATTGCCAGCGCTACCCACGAACGGTCTTCCTTGAAGATCCTCTGAACGCCCTGGGGCTTCGCCGATGAGCATGATCTCAGCTTTTGCGTTGCCTTCACCTGGAACGGCATTTCTGCGAGTTTCCGAAAGAGGGCATTTGATGCAGATCAGAACTTCTGATACTATAGCGTCTAACCTTTTCGAAGACATAACGCGAGGCCCTCAGCGAAGTAAGCATGCTCTCAATTATTAGAACTGCTATTGCATGATTCCCGGATCATTAGCGTTTTGCTTTGGTCTACGTTTTGTCGCTTTTTGTCAAGTCTCGAAGCCTGTTGACGCCGTCTATCTCTTTTATGAATTTTGCCACGCTTTCTGGAACGAGTTTTTCCCAGTTTTCGCCTTTCAACATCTTTTCCCTGATCTCGGTTGAAGAATAGATTTTGCGCTCATGGAAAGGAACAGGCCTAACGTTGTAACCGGCTTCCCTGAAAAGCCGCTTCGTGAGAGGCTCATTTGAGTAGACAATGTCAAATTTGGGAGTGTAACCTTCGACAGCAGAAACCCACATCATATGCAAATGCACATCAGGCACAGGAACAATCCAAACTTGTCTACAGTCAATGCCAGCTTCATCCAAGGCCAGTCGAACCATAGTTAATCGTTCGCCAGCGGTAAACGGGTTGCTGAGGTTGTGGCTGTATTGAGCACTGCCGATGACTATCACAAGCTGATCAACTTCTTTTAGAACGTCCTTCATTCCGCCAAGATGACCGTAATGAAAAGGCTGAAATCTGCCTGCCAAAAGTCCACGTCTAACCATGAGCATTCCACGTTTTGAGGTGTGATAATCAAGCATTTATCATTTACGATACCTGCGAATTGTAAGTCAAAAACCAGCGATCCTGTAAGTATCTTTATAAACAATATTGAAAGGGGGAGATGGTGGCCTTTTTACCCACCACTCAAACGTTTTATCTCATCATGTAATGGTTGGACAACTTTCCTTCTGGCCATGTCAATGCTTCAATGACTGAGCTGATGTGGCTCATTACGCTCTTCAGATCGTTCACTTGACGCGTCAGACTGTCAACCTGTTCCGTCAGAGCGGTTTTGTCTCCAGATAGAGTTTGTACTTGGTCGTTGAGATCAGCGATCTCTGTTTCAAGATCTGCGACCTGAGTTTCTAGGTTGGTCTTCTGAGTCTGCAATGAAGCTAC
>JBGPAV010000014.1:0-11540 GCA_041480925.1 Bathyarchaeia archaeon
CAACCTTAAAGTTGTCAAGAAGTTTAGACCAAGTTTCAAGGCTCGCTGGATTCTGGACTCAAGCCTCCAAGCCGGTGACAGGATAATCCTGTCTGGAACAATAGGCGATCACGGATTAGCTGTTCTATCTGCTCAAGAAGGACTGAGTTTCGGGAGCGGAATAAGATCTGATGTGAAGCCGTTAAATCGACTAATACTGCGGCTGCTGGGCGAAATAGGCGGGATTGTGGCCATGAAAGACCCAACACGTGGCGGTTTGGCGGATGCCCTGAACGAGTTCAGCGAAAAATCAAAGACAGGCATATTGCTCCATGAGAATGCAGTTCCGATAAGAGATGATGTCAGGACAGCATGTGAAATGCTAGGGTTGGACCCTTTTGAAGTTGGCAATGAGGGAAAAATCATAATTGGAACAGTAAGAGAAAAGGCAGAAGACATATTGAAGATTTTGAGATCGACAAAAGAGGGCGAAGAAGCAGCAATCATTGGTGAGGCATCATGCTATTTTAAAGGTGTAGCAATGCAGACCGTTGTTGGAGGCAAAAGAATAATCGCTAGACCTGTGGGAGATCCTGTTCCAAGAATATGCTAGATTCACTGTAATGAGAACCCTTTTGAAGGTCGTGATCAGCTTCTGGAAGAGATCTCAAAACATTCAGAAGTACAATGGTTTCTATCTGAACGGAAGAAAAAACTGGGGGCTATGTACCAAAGTACGCTTTAGAAGATCAAACAAGCACATGAAAGCTGCTCCAAGCATATGAATCGAAAGCAAGCATTTTCGCAATTACCTTAATTATTCTTTCCACAGATCTGAAACGCGCCCAGCTTTCACGGCCTTCCATTTGCCGAAGAAATCTTTTTTGTAAAGATGGTATAAACCACAGTGGGTGCAATTCATGACGCGCCTACCTTTCTCAAAATCAATCTCATACAACTCCAAAGGAGAACCACAATCGAGGCACTTACCCGTGAAGGTTTTTTCAGTCCTAGTGCTCATATCGGAAATTCTCCTCAGTTTACCGACAGCTTCTTATTATTCAAGATTATTGGCTTTTTAAGTAAAAAATAGTTGGGAGCTAGAACAAGCTAGCCAAGTAACTTCTTCTTTGCCTTTTCATATTCTTCCTTTGTTATTCCGCCGCTTTCGTAAAGAGCCTTCAATTTGCTGATCTCCTCAGCCATTGATGATGCAGATGTGGGTTTGCCAGCCATTGTTTCCAGTGATCCTGCCATCCTCTGCTGCTGATAAACTGACCTCCATTCACTTAGCTTTCCCATGAGTGTTTCTCTTGCCTTTCCAGGATCAAGTATATCCCACAGCATGTTTCCTCTGCCTTTGACTACATGCGGTGTAACGGTTCCGCCTCCACCGAAACCTCCCCTCCCATATAGTCCGCCGCCTCCAACGCGCGCGCCGACCTCAAGTCCGGTTGTCGTGACGAAGATCAATGAGCCGCAATGGAATATTCTTGCCAGCATACCTTGATTGATGTGAATATCGCTTATCTGGTCAAATGTCAATTCCCTGACGTAGTTGCCGAAAATCCAAGACTTTTCAATGCGAACGGATCTCTCGGTTATGTGATAGGTAAAAGCGTTTTTGCTGAGGTAGTGCACGCCGAAATATAGGAACGCAATTAAAGCATAGACGCCAATCACATACATTCCAAATGTGCCAGTCTTGATCGGCATGAAGAGTAGGTAAACCATCACTATCAGGATCGCAATGAAGATTATTGCGAACTTCACCAATGTTTTTTTCATGAAAGGCTTTCCAGTCCAAAGATCAGACATTCTTTTCCCTCAAATCTCATTTTACTTAGTTCAATGTATTTCACTGTAACTGTATAAATATCTTTTCACGACCCCATTCTGTGCTATTCCTTGCATGAAATCAGAGTTTTCAACAGCAAAAGGGTTTTGAAGCCAACCATCATAGCAGAAGCTTCATCGAGTCAAGCTCTTAAATACGATGACTGTTGTTCGTCTTCGCCCATATTCGGCATGTTCCTTCACTGCTAACCATGCAAGCCCCCACAGGTCTTTGCGGAGTGCACGCCTTCATAAATAGTGGGCATTCAGATGGCCTGATCTTGCCTATGACAACCAGATGGCACCTGCAGCCAGGTTGTATGTCAACTCCCTCTTCGACTCTTACGTCGTATTTTAGGTCAGCGTCATAAGGCTCGTACTCGGCTTTAAGCTTGAGTTTTGATAAAGCTATTGATCCAAGGCCGCGCCATTTGCCATCCACTGTTTCGAAAGTTCTCCGGATCAGATCCAGCGCTTTAATATTGCCTTTGTACTGGACTGCTCTTATGTACTCATTTTCCAAAGCTGGCTTGCGTTGAGCCAACTGCTTCAGTACCATGTAGACGGCAAATAAGAGGTCCAACGGTTCGAAGCCTGCCACAACTGTTGGCATGCCATAATCCCTAGGGAATGTCTCATATGGCTCTAGTCCTATGATGGTGCTTACATGCCCGGGTGCAATGAAGCCGTCAAGGTTTAGGTCTTTCATCTCGACAAGAAGCTTCATGGCGGGCGGAATTGTGCGATGGGATATAAGGAAGCTGATGTTTTTCGGCGGTTTGCTGACTATTTCCACGGCTGTCGATGGGATTGTTGTTTCAAAGCCAATAGCAAAAAAGACAAACTCCTTGTCCGGTTCCTTCTTTGACATTTCTACGGCGTCGCCGACTCCATAGACGACACGGACGTCGGCACCTTCAGCCTTCGCATCCAAGAGTGATTGTTTTGAGCCGGGCACTCGTAGAAGATCTCCGAAACAGGTTATGACTACATCTTTTTGGGCCAGTTGGACTGCTTCATCGATTTCGGAGGCTGGAACTATGCAGACGGGACAGCCTGGGCCAGCTATCACTTCCACGTTTTTGGGCAGAAGACTTCGCAGTCCATAATGCGTTATTGTCCATTCATGCGTTCCACAGACATGGCAAATTTTGACTGAATGGTCTCTAGGTGCAAGTTTACGTATTTTTTCTGCTATGCGTTTTGCCATCTCAGGATCTCTGAACCTGATCTTCTCAGCCATCACGTAGCCTCTTCTTTCATCTTTATTGCTTGGTTTCCGCCTGAAGAATTTGATTCCACAGCTCTAAGGTTTCCTCTGCTTCTTTTTCATCTAAAACCTGTATAGCATAACCTGCATGCACAAGAACATAATCGCCAACTTTAACGTTAACAAGAGTTATGTTGGCTTCTCGCAGAACGCCTTCGCCAAAATCCACTTCAGCCTTGTCTTGTTTAATGCTAATTACCTTCGCTGGAATCGCCAAACACATTTCTATCAACACATAAGCGAGAATATGCCACAATAAATCGATTATGGTTTAATGTTTGAAAAGCCCACCTACGATAGCTTGCCCGAAGGATATTCCACCGTCGCCCGGTGGAACATTTTTGTGAACTAGAACTTGCAAACCTGCAGTTTCAATTTCTTCCTTAATAATTGATGATAGAATCTCATTACAGGCAACGCCACCTGTGAAGCCTATACTTCGGATAGCGTGTTCTTGTGCTCCTTGTATTGCCAACTCTGCTAAGCCTTTGGCTAGATATGCGTGAGTTGAGTAGGCAAGATCCGGTTCACTACTCTTATTTCTGTTCTCATAGATCTCATAAAGTAAGGGTGTGGTTTCAAGCTGATCGCGTGAAATTCTCGGTTTGAGCCTGAGAATGTTTTTTCCCTTTGCCGCTATTGATTCGAGTTTCATAGCAGGTTCTCCCTCGTATGTGCGTTCGTAGCAGATGCCGAGCATGGCTGCAACTGCGTCGAGGATTCTCCCACAGCTTGTTGTCTCAACTGTCCCATGTTGCTTTTCTAGCTGGTTCAAGATTAGCTGAATTTCTTGCTCTCCATGCGGGAAACGTTCTTTGTTGCTCATGAGCCATTCTTCAACATTCATCTTCTTGGATAGTATTCCTGCAGCTGTTCTCAGGGGGTAACGTGTGGCTAGGTCTCCGCCTATGAGTGGCTGCTTTTCGAGATGTGCTAATCGCTTGAAGTGTGGTTTTTCACGTGTGCTGAGAATGATTTCGCCGCCCCATGCTCCGCCCTCTGTGCCATAGCCGTAGCCGTCGCAGCATATGCCGATCATCTCTTTTGTGTTATGTTCAGCCATTAATGCCGCTACGTGCGCGTAGTGATGCTGGACTTGAATGAGTTGCCAGCCATTCTCTTCTGCAAGTTCATGGGCAAGTTGCGTGGTTGTGAATTTTGGGTGAAGATCACATGCAATGGCTTCTGGTTTGCTGTTTGTCAGGTGTATTAGGTGTTTTGTGGCGCTTTCGAGGAACTGTTTGGTTTCAATGTTTTCTACGTCGCCAATGTGTTGGCTGATAAATGCCTTGTCGTCCAGCAGGATGCATGAAGTGTTGTTTAGTTCTCCGCCCAAACCGATTACACAACGTTTTGCTTTTTCTTTAAGGATAATCGGAGCGGGGGCGTAGCCTCTTGAGCGTCTTATGAAGACACGGTTTTTGCCGTGCATTCGGAGGACTGAGTCGTCGCATCTGTGTGCTATTTGTCTGTTGTGGAAGAGAAAGTAGTCTGCGGTGCTGTTGAGTGTCTTCAATGCTTCTTCGTTGTCTTCTATTATTGGCTGGTTTGGCGGGTTGGCGCTGGTCATCACAAAAGCAGCATCTGTCACTTGGTCAAACAGCATGTAATGTAGGCCCGTGTAGGGCAGCATCACGCCTATGTTGTGCAGATTTGGAGCGACCAAGTTTGAAAGATAGTAACTATCGCTTTTGTTTAGTAAAACAATGGGTCGCGTGTACGAAGTGAAAAACTTCTCTTCCTCTCTGCTTACTTCTGCAAAGGTTTTCACTGCTTCTATGCTTCTGGCCATTATGGCAAAGGGTTTTTGGCTTCTGTGTTTGGTTTCTCTAAGTCTAGTCAAGGGTCTGTCTTTGGTTGTTGATGCTGCTATGTGAAAGCCGCCATAGCCTTTCACTGCTAGTACATGTCCTTCGGAAAGAAGTTTGCCAGCTTCACGTATTGGATCTTTGGCTTTGAGGGATATGCCATCCTGATTGGTTAGGTAGGCTTTTGGTCCACATTCTGGACACGCAACAGTCTGAGCATGGAACCGTCTATTCAGTGGATCAGCGTATTCTTTTCGGCAGAAGTTGCACATTGGAAAGTCGCGCATCGTGGTGTTTTCACGGTCGTAGGGAAGCCTCTCGATTATCGTGAATCTTGGGCCGCAGTTTGTGCATGTTATGAAGAAGTAGTCGTATCGTGGATCTTTTGGATCTCTGAGTTCTCTTAGACAGTCGTTGCATATGGCTATATCTGGAGGGATCACTGAACCTGCGTGTTCAGCTTCGTTGTTGCTCTTGTGAATAGTGAACGTGCTGTACTCTTCTCTTTCTTGAAGTTTCTTTGTGATGACTTGGTAGATTTGTGCTAGGGGCGGTTTCTCTTCTTTCAGGGCTCTCATGAAGGACTGGATTTTGTGCAGGTTTCCTTCGAGGAGAATTTCGACGCCTGCGTCTCCTCTGTTCTTGACATAACCGTTAAGACCGTTCTTGACTGCAATGCGATAGATGAAGGGGCGAAAGCCGACGCCTTGTACGATGCCTGTGGCGTTGATTTTTATGCGCATTACAGTCGCCTCTGCTTGTTGAAGTGTTCCTTTGCGTTCCAATAAGCCTTTTCTAGGCATTATGGGAAATGTTAATAGCCTTCTTTCTTACTAACTCGAGTTTCGAGAAGTTGGATATCATGACCACGCAAGGGCAGAAAACAGCGAAGTTTGAGACGTATTCTATGAGTCTTTGTCCTGAGTGCATGCAGAGGATTCCTATGAGGATTTACGAGGAGAACGGCGTCATTTATCTTGAGAAGTCTTGTCCTGAGCATGGGAAGTTTGAGGACATTTATTGGGGTGATGCTGAGCTTTTCAAATGGTTTTATGACAACTGGTATGGTGCCAAATACAAGGGCAGCGGGTTAGAGAATCCGCACACGAAGACAGAGAAAGGTTGCCCGTTTGACTGTGGGATTTGTCCACAGCATAAGACACCTACGATTCTGGGTATCATTGACGTTACGAACAGATGTAATATGGCTTGCCCGGTTTGCTTCGCCTATGCTGGGGCTTCGAATTATGTTTATGAGCCTTCTTTTGAACAGCTTGTGAAGATGATCAATCTTCTAAGAGCTAACAAGCCGTGGGCCTGTAATGCGTTGCAGTTTAGCGGTGGAGAGCCGACGATAAGGAATGATTTGCCTGATTTGATTCGTGAGGCAAAGAAAGCGGGGATAAGCCACGTTGAGGTTAACACGAATGGTTTGCGGATTGCTGAGGATATTGATTATTTCAAGAAGTTGCTGGATGCGGGTTTGAGCACGCTTTATTTGCAGTTTGATGGTTTGAGGGAGGATATTTACAGGCAGACTAGAGCTAGAGTGAACCTTGTCCCTGTTAAGCAGAAGGTTATTGACAACGCGCGTAAGCTGGGCGTGGATTCGGTTGTTCTGGTTGTTACTTTGGCGAAGGGTGTGAATGACAAGGAGCTTGGAGCCATCGTTGATTATGCGGTGAAAAACCGCGATGTTGTCAGGTGTATCAACATTCAACCTGTTTCCATGGCTGGAAGGTTCAGGAAGGACGAGCTTAGGAAGATGAGAATCACGATTCCTGACACGATGAAAGAGATTGAGGAGCAGACGAAAGGCGCTGTAGGCAGGTTTGATTGGCGTCCTGTAAACTGGCCTATGCCTGTGACTAAGGCTATAGGTGTAATCAAGAACAAGACGTATCCGGACTTCTCGATGCACCCCATGTGTGGAGCCGCTACTTTTCTAGTCGTGGACAAGGACGGCTCATACAAACCGATCATGCATTACGTGGATGTAGACAAGTTCGCGGAAATATTCTGGGACGTATACTACTCAGGCTTGAAAGGCTCAAAGAAAATAGCTAAACTGAAACTAGCCAAACTGCTACCACTAGCAAAGTCGAGCTTCGTAAGAAGCTTGATCAAGGACGTGATTACAAAGGGAAGCTACGACGCATTAGGAGACTTTATGCGCAGAATAGTAATGATCGGAATCATGCACTTCCAAGACGTGTGGAACTTCGACCTCGACAGAGTGCAACAGTGCGCGATTCACTACGTGACGCCGGACATGAGAATAAGAAGCTTCTGCACGTACAACAGCATACACAGACCCAACGTAGAGAAACAATTCGCGATGCCAATAAGCGAATGGACAAAGAAAACAGGAAAGAAGATCAACGAACCAGTATAATCTGCTGTTAACGCAATCCTGATGCAAAAAATATCATCCCTTTTGCTCTTGATAGTGGTAAAAGTTTTTATATAGGCAACACATTCTGCGTACTTGTCACACTAACTCATGCTGAATAAAAAAAAAGAAGCTTTTCGAACAGAGAGCTTTTGGATCTTTCACGCAGAACTTTTGTGACAGGAGAAATGAAACACATGCAAAATGTAAGATTTTTCAAAGATTTACCGTTGAGTCCGCAAGCCATGAGAGCGGTTGAAGAGCTCGGATTTGACGAGGTTTTTCCCATTCAAGCTCAGGCCATACTTCCATTGCTTGAAGGTAAAGATATCATAGGACAGGCTCAGACGGGAACAGGTAAAACTGCAGCCTTTGGAGTCCCAATGATAGAAAGACTGGACGCCAAAACCAATCATATCCAGGGTTTGGTGTTGACGCCTACGCGAGAACTTGCTATGCAGGTTGCCAACCATGTTAGCCAGTTTGGCAAGCATAAAGGGTTCAAGGTTTTGCCAGTCTATGGTGGTGAATCCATTCAGAAACAGACGTGGGCGCTTGAGAGAGGTGTCCATATTGTCGTGGGTACGCCTGGCCGTATTATTGATCTCATGAAGCGTGGAACACTTAATCTCTCATATGTGAGGATTCTGGT
Source organism: Bathyarchaeia archaeon (assembly GCA_041480925.1). GTDB lineage: Archaea > Thermoproteota > Bathyarchaeia > Bathyarchaeales > Bathycorpusculaceae > JBGPAV01. The sequence goes on from JBGPAV010000014.1 coordinate 7,938, forward strand.
TCTCGATGAGGCTGACCGTATGCTGGACATGGGCTTTATCGAAGATATAGACTACATCCTCAGACGGTTGCCAATCAACAGGCAGACAAGCTTGTTCTCAGCTATAATAGATGAGAACGTGATGAATGTCTGCAACAGGTACATGAAGAACCCGTTGAAGATACTTGTAAGCAAGGATGAGATAGCGCTTGACCAAATCAACCAATACTATATGGTAGTGAACCCAGCTAACAAATTTGAAGCCCTATGCAACATACTCGACCAAAACCATATTGAAAGAGCCATAATATTCTGTCGAACACGCACAAAGACTAGTAAACTGGCGGACGCGCTTCAACGTAAGGGGTATAACTCAAAAGCGTTGCATGCTGGCTTAACGCAGGCTCAGAGAGACTGGGTGACCAACATGTTTAGACAAGGAAAACTGAAGCTACTGATAGCAACGGATGTTGCCGCAAGAGGTTTGGACATTCAGGGAATAACCCACATAATAAACTACGACATGCCATCAGAACCACCAACGTACTTCCACAGGATTGGAAGAACCGCCCGAAAAGGCGAAGAAGGAACAGCCATAACCCTCGTAGGCTACGGAGAACTAACGGAGCTTGACAACATTCGAGCCATGACCAAGACCACGATGGAAGAACTTGACCAAGCAACACTCGGCGGACCAATCGTCTAGCATCAATTCTGAAAAGACAAAAACCTGCTTAGAGAAATGTGAAGGAAAAATAGCGAAAGTTCTAGGCTTTCGCTGTCTTCTGTCTTTCCTCTTCTTGAAGTACTCTTCTGAGAACTTTGCCTACTAGCGTCATCGGCAGCTCTTTTCTAAATTCTAGCTCCCTGATCGCCTTGTATGGTGCCACTTTCTCATTTACAAATTTCTTGATTTCTTCTTCTGTTGCTGTTGTTCCATCTTTCAGAACAACGAAGGCTTTGGGTATCTCGCTCGCGATCGGATCAGGTTTGCCTACGACAGCGCATAGCTTCACGGCGGGATGTTCGTACAGAACGTCTTCGATTTCTCTCGGATAAACGCTGTATCCCTTGTATTTGATCAGGTCCTTCTTTCTGTCTGTTATGTAGAAGTATCCGTCTTCATCCATCTTTCCGATGTCGCCCGTGTACAGCCATCCGTCTTTGAGAACGTCAGCACTTTCTTGAGATATTTTCCAGTAGCCCTTCATGACCTGTGGACCTTTAACGACGAGCTCGCCTGTCTCACCAACGCCGAGTTCCGTGTTTCCTGTTTCAATGTCCATTATTTTCGCTTCCGTGTCAGGCCAAGGTAAGCCGATGCTGCCGACTTTTACTGTTTTCAAGGATCTATCGAGCGGGTTGCAGTGTGTAACAGGTGATGACTCAGTCAGGCCATAGCCTTCCACGAGGACACCGTTTGTGACTTCCATCCATTTCTTCTGAATCTCAGGTGGAAGCGGTGCAGAACCAGAGATGCAAAAACGTACTGATGACAGGTTATATCGTTTCATGTCTGGATGCGCTAGAAGCATGGAGTACATTGTGGGCGCACCGCAAAACACGGATATCTTGTGTTTTTCGATGGCTTTCAACGTGCTTTCGATGTCAAATTTGGGTAGCATAACCATTTTTCCAGCAAGGTGGATCGGCGCGTTCATGCCTGTTGTCATGCCGTAAATGTGAAACAGCGGCAAAACAGTTAGAAAAGTCTCTTCGCCGGTCGTGCCACGTAGCCAAGCTGCACATGCAACGGCGTTGGAAACCAAGTTCATGTGCGTCAGCATAGCGCCTTTCGAGGTGCCAGTCGTTCCGCCAGTATACTGCAAAGCAGCCAAATCCTCTCGTGGGTCAATGTCGACTTTGGGTGGCTTCGGTAGATATCTAGTAAGAAGGTCTTGCATTGAGAAAATGTTTGGTCCATATTCAACCTTGTGTGATGGGATCTTCTTGGTCAGCGTTCCCAGAATCGCCAGCATTTTTGGCATGTAATCCTTGAGACTGGCCACGATTACGCGTTTGACCTTGGTCTTGTCTATTACTTTCTGCACAACAGGATAAAGCGCGTCTAAGACAACAATCGTTTCAGCCTCGGAATTCTTCAGTTGGTGCTCAACTTCGCGCTCTCGGTACAGCGGGCTGATAGCTGTCTCAATTGCGCCTATCTTCAGAATACCGTAATAGGCTATGACGAACTGGGGCATGTTAGCCAGATAAATGGCTACTTTGTCGCCTTTCTTCACGCCCAATGCGGCAAGAGCCGTCGCAAACCTGTCGCTTAGCTCGTTAAGCTGTCGATAGGTCAAATTCTTGTCAAAGTACACTGTTGCAATCTTGTCGGGATACTTTTCAGCTGTCCGCTTCAACAGATCACCCAGCGGAACGTCAGGATAATCCAAATTCCTAGGAACCCCTTCAGGCCAGAATTTGAACCAAGGCTTCTCAGAAGGCTTAGAAGGCTGAATTTGCTGAACTGGTTCAGGTTGCGGCTGTCCTGAGGAGGGAGGCGACTCAGGCGCCTGTTTCTTAGTTCTTCTCTTTGAGGTCATAAACGAAAACCCGTTTCCTATATATCAAAGGCAAGACGTAATAATATTTTCTACAGAAGGATTGACGATTGAAGACGGAGCAAGCGTGGATTCAATGCGGAGACATCAAACTCTACGCTGAACTGCATATTCCTGATACTGTTCCTGCGCCAGCGATACTCATCTGCCATGGCATGAACGCTAGAGGTTTGCAGGGTTTGAGAATCTACACGAGACTGGCGGAGGCTGCGTGCAAGGAAGGATTCGTTTCGCTCGTTCTTGACTTTAGAGGCGTCGGAAGAAGTACAGGAGTCTTTGACTATGGCGACGGTGAACGAGAAGACGTCAAATGTGCTCTGAACTATCTGGCATCCAGATCGGAGGTTCTGGCGAACAACATTTTCGCTGTCGGTCACAGCCTGGGTGGAGCAGTTTCGCTGTATGCTCTTCGCGATGAGAAGAGGGTGAAAGGCCTAGCGTTGTGGTCTACGCCGAAGAATCACAGGTATAATGTGAAGAAATTCATCAGTCGCACGCGTGGGAAATTTGGTCTCTATGCGTTTCTGATTGGCTCACGCGTGGACAAGCTGTTCAACGTCTCGAAGCTGTTCAAACTCGAAGTCTACGGCATATCCTTGCGTCCAAAGCTTGTTAGGGAAAAACTGATGCAACTCAACGAGTGTGAAGCTGCTTCGAAACTTCATTTGCCACTACTCGTAGTAATAGGGCGTGAGGACATAATCGTAGGCGTGGATGAAGCCGAAGAAATCTATCGTTCAGCCAATGACCCCAAAACCTTGTTGATCATAGAGGGAGCGGATCACATTTACAGGGGAAAAGAGCAAGAACTAATCAGCAAGACCATTCAGTGGATACAACACTTGGTTTAGCAGCTTGACTCAGGCGGTACAAACTCGTAAGTCGGCTCGCCTTCCTGCGAGATTTTGGCGACTAGTTTGACTTTCATGCCTACTTTGATCTGTGACAGTTTGAAGCCAGTAAGCCAAGCAAGCACTTTCACGCCTTCTTTGAGCTTGCCAATCGCCACAGTGTACGGCTTGTACTGACAGAAAGAGGTCGGTCTGACCACGACGTG
>JBGPAV010000015.1:0-11431 GCA_041480925.1 Bathyarchaeia archaeon
CCATAATGCTCTGAAGAGAATGTGGTTTGAGCACCATGGACGTTATATGCGCCCACCTGAGTGGCCCTCAATTGAACAGCGACAGAGAGTCATATACCCGCAGATTTCAAAAGCTCTTGCTGAAGGTCCATTAACACGAAAGCAGCTGTCAGACGTGACGCGTCAGAAGCTAGGTGACATGGCACAGTTCTATCAAAGGCTCTTCTCAGGATGGGGAGGAATTCTCAAAGACACGGCATATTCGGGTTTGACTGTTTGCACAACATCGCATGGAAAAGAGGCATGCTTTGCGAGAACTGACTTATGGCTTCCTAACGTAAACCTTAACGAAATTGGAGAGAAGCAAGCAAAGGAGCAACTGCTTCTAAGATACCTGCAAGGCTACGGGCCAGCATCATTGCAGGATTTCTCCTACTGGAGCGGGTTGCTTGCAGGAGACGCTAGGGCCACTTTTGAAGGTGCTAGATTTGATCTTGCTGAAATTCGAGTAAAGAACTGTGCAAAGGCTCTATTTGTATTAAAATGTGACCTCAAACGCTTAGAGGAGCCGAATCTGTCTGAAGAGTCGTCAGTTTGTTTGTTACCCAAGTTTGACCCGTACCTTCTTGGTCACAAAGATAGAGCGAGAATTGTAAACAGTGAGCACATGAAGCTTATCTATCGTCCCGCAGGAGATATAGCCGCCTGCCTCCTGCTAAATGGGCGAATAGTTGGAACATGGGTTTATAGAAAGTCCGGCAAGAAGCTCACGATTATGATAACGCCTTTTTGTAGATTGGGCAAGAATATTCTAGAACAGGTTGAACATGGCATAAAGGATATGGGTTCCTTTTTCGGCGTTCAAGAAGCAAAAATAATGCTAAGACAGTAAATTCTTTCTCTTTCAAGAACCTGAACGTTAATTCGGATAAAGCTAAAAGCAACTATCCAGAGATTTCTGTGAAGGCCGGGGTGGCGGAGTGGTTATCGCGCTGGCCTCGAGATCTGAGTAGCAAAAAAAAGGGGCTTAGAATATGAGGACAGGATAGCCAGTGGGCCTTATGGGCTCGCAGGGGTTCGAATCCCTTCCCCGGCGCCATTATTATGATTGTGTTTCAATCAACTATAGCTGTATTCTAGCTATGATTGTCTCGCAGTCGGCAAGTCCTGTTGTAGCCTCAGCGGTCAAGAAGTGACGTAAGACATTTTTTTTATTCAACTCTGACGGAATTAGATCCGTCGCTATAATGAAGCAAAATTCTGAGGTGGAGGCTTTTAGACTAGATGGCACAGACGGTAAGATAACGTTTTGATGAGAGTGATTTAAAGGGATAAGTGCTCGTCACGATTAGTGTCTTGTTCTGATCGTCGCAATAGCGTTTAATGGCTTGGTCTTTTCCGGGATTTTCATGATTTTCATTTGCATGCTGTGCAGGAAGTCTTCTGCTGCTTTTTTCGCTTCGTTTCTTGTCTGATAGTTTCTTTTTAGTTCGATCCATGGCAAGGTTTCGTCGATTTTTATCCAGACTGCGTACAAGGTTCTTTCACCGTTTATCAGTTTTGAGAATTGTTGTGAGTCTGATTGATTAAAACGGTTATGAATCGAGAATATTAATTGATGGTGATCTTTTGTGTCAGAAACTTATTTAAGCAATGTTGTTTTCCCTTAGTCGGTTTAGGAGCGAAAATAGGGATTGGAGCTTGAGTGCTCGTTTGAGAGAGCTCGGCTGAAGGAGTGTCTATGGATGGGCTGTTGCGCGGTTCATATCGAAGAGGGTGAAACAAGATATGGTGGCAGGCAGCCTAGATCAACTCAATCATCTTGCTCTGTCCTCAGAATATGCTACGGAAACCACTTCACGCCATACAAGCTACGCGCGTGTCTGTTGCCTTCTAGTTAGTCGCAGATTCTCACTCACAGCGTCTCTTTGGAGGGTTGTTTATTGATATTTCATCTGATTTATTCACGGGCCTTCTTCAAGTCTCTTAGAGAAACTCTAATTGCTTACCTTTTTGATATTGGTGGACTTTTTGCAGGTTTCGTGGTGGCCTCTCAACTTGGCGTGTTTCAACTGTCGCCGTGGGCCATCGCCATATACCCTGCGATTGTGAGCGCGAAGGGAGTTATCGGCGGCTTGCTTAGCGGGCGTCTGAGTACGGCCCTGCACCTTGGTACCATCTATCCGCGGATGTTTAGGAATACTAAGAGTTTCTACAAACTGTATGAGGCTTTGATCGTTTTAACTTTAATAACCAGTGTTATTATGAGTCTGGTTTCTTTGGTTTTCGGCTACCTGTTTTGGGGAATAAGTCTAGCTGATTTTCCGGCAATCTTGGCGACAGTGGTCACAACGATGGCTCTTGGACTAACCTTGACCTTAGTCACGGTGAACGTGGCCTTTACTACGTACAAGAAGGGTTTGGACCCAGATGTTGTTGTATACCCAATAATGTCTACAACAGCTGATATCTTCATAACACTATGTTACGTGTTAGTGTTGAATTTGTTCTTCCTTTTTGAACTCGGCAAGTATGTTCTTATCTTGGTTGGGCTTTTGCATCTGGTCTTTGTGCTCTACATTCTTTCTCACAATGTTCATGAAGAAGAGTTTGTCAAAACCTTGAGGGAATCTCTCCTTACGATGGTGTTCGTTGCGGTCGTGGTCAACGTTACAGGCACAGTTCTGAAGAGAATAAGCACAATTGTGGAAAATAGACGGGAGATTTACACGGTCTATCCGGCTTTAATCGACATGGTTGGAGATGTAGGCTCTGTTATTGGCTCCACAGCCACAACAAAACTTGCTCTAGGTTTGCTTAAACCATCTCTCTCTTCGATACGAAAACATTCGCAACAAATTCTCAGTGCATGGTCAGCATCTCTCATCTTGTTTGTTATTCTTGCTGCAATATCTCTGCCAATCAACGGTATTTTCACGTTGGCCGCGTTTTCAAACCTTGTGCTTCTTTTGCTGATAACCAATCTGATTGCGGTAGCAGCAATAGTGCTGGTTTCTTACGCTGTCGCAATTGTGACTTTCCAGAGAGGGCTGGATCCTGACAATTTTGTTATTCCAATCGAAAGCTCGCTTGCTGACAGTTTGACCTCGATAGCTTTGCTGATCGCCCTAACATTGGTTGTCTGATTCAGGACAGAGAGTTAAAATATCTCACGAATAAATAGAATCCTACGGAGCGACTTTGCAAGTATGCCCCATCACCTTGAAAAAATTGAGTACAAACCCATACCTGTTAGAGATCTGCTTCTGGAGATGAAAAACCTCTCTGAATTAATGATTGATCTGGCCTATTCTGCAGCTCTCTTCAATGATAAAGAGCTTGCTGAAGAAGTTATGGAGCTAGAAAGACGCGTTGACAATTTAGCTTACCTCCTGGAAATGATGATTATGGTGGCTGCAAGAGACGCCAAGGACGCTGAAGAGCTCCTAGGGGTTTCAATGGTCGCTGCCGCAACTGACAAGATCTCAGATGCTGCCGCAGACATTGCTGTGATAGTTTTACGGGATATAGGCGTGCATCCCATTGTAACTGAGATCTTTGAGAGAGTTGAAGAAAGACTCATGCAAGCGAAAGTTGGCAAGGGCTCGAAGCTTGTTGGAAGAAGAATACGGGAGCTCGACCTAGCTGCTGAAATGGGTGTTAACGTTATTGCCATTCGGCGAAATAACGATTGGATGATAAATCCCAAAGAAGACGAAACTGTTCAAGATGAAGACGTTTTGATCACTCGTGGGGCTCCATTAGGCATTAGAGAGTTCAGAGAACTTGCTGAGGGAAAACTACAGGACATGACAAGCGAGTTGCCGCAACACCGCCAAAAACAGTTTGAAGAAATCGTCAACAGATTTGTTGATCTAAAGGACACGTCCGAGCTGATGATCGATCTAGCCTACTCCTCATTACTACTTAACAGTCCAGAGCTGGCTGAGGAAGTACAGAGGCTTGAAGACTACATGGATCAGGCGCACACCGGTTTTGAAACGCTTGTTTTGGCAAGCAAGTGCGAGAACGAAGATCCGAAAGGTTTCCTAGGTCTGATAAGGCTCGGTGTGGTCACTGAGAAGATAGCTGATGCTGCATCACAGATATCTGAGGTCGTATTACGTGGTATAAAGCCTCACCCGATACTGAAACTCACAATTCGTGAGGCTGAAGAGACTGTCTTTCATACGCGTGTAGCCACGTCTTCTGTGTTAGTCGGCAAAACCCTTAGAGAGGCTCGGATTCCTGAAGAGACTGGTATGTGGATTCTGGCCATCAAAAGAGATGGCAAATATATCCGACCTAGATCTGATCTCAAGATCGAAGTAGGTGATGTTTTGATCGCTTCTGGATACTCTGATGGCGAGGTTGCCCTTTCCAAGCTGGCAACTTGATCTTTCTGTGAGACGTTGTCAGTAGTTTCGATATTGATTGTTGATTCATCAATACTATAAGCTCGGATTCCGATTCTATGTCAAAGGAGGGCTAGTTATCCCTAAGAAGAAAAAATCCATTACGGAAAGTCAGCCCATAACATGTCCGAACGAATCATGCGGCAAAGTCTTCACAAATCCATTAAAGACCACGGATTTGGGTTCGCAGAGTCCGAAAACCTATGATGCATGCCCATACTGCCTTACAGAGATAATTGTGGAAGAACAACCAGTCATCGCCATGCTTAAGTCGACACCCGAAGTCAGAGGAGAGGAAACGTCAAAGACATCACTGCGATTTGCCGAAGAAAAACGAAGTCCACCTGGCAAAACCTCAAATTGCCAATATCAGCTTGGTTATCTCAGCAAACGTGCTACAAAGCAAGAAATCCCTGAAGAGTGCATAATGTGCGAGCAGATCGTTAAGTGTATGCTAAAAAGTGTAACTGGTTAAGCATGTTGCTTGGTTGCGCTTTTGGCTCTGGAACATCTTGGATTTAACATGAGAAGTGAATAGGAGATAAGACGTTTGGCAGTAGCTGTTCAGAAGAAGATTCCTGGAATCGTCACTTCCGCTACTGTCCAGGCTAGGGAGCTGAATGCTGAAGCAGTAACCTCAATAGCTACAGGCTTTCTCAGGCGAATCGGTCACAAAAGTGGTTTGAAGCCGAAAAGAGTGTCACTTGAAGAAGATATATACACGGTCGAAATCGAGATGAAGAAGCTTACTGCTGTGGTTCAGATTGACTCTAAAACACACGAAATAAAAGCATATGAGATACAGTCCAAAGGCGAAGAAGCATCGTCTTTTTCAATTTCGCCGAAAACAATGATTATTACGTTCGGTGTTTCCGCAGGAGTATATGTTACACTTTACTTTGCGTTCAAACTGTTTGGAATATGATCAGAACGCGTCTCATAATAGTAGATTAAAATGTTGGTGAAGGGGTTTCACCATTTTGGAGTTCTGTTGATCTCTTAGCTTTTCTTCTTTCTCTCTGGTTTCTTCTCTTCTTCGGTTCCTTCGGTTGGCTTTGCCTGTTCTTCAGTCGTTGTTACTGGTTCTTCCTTTTTCTCTTCGATTTCGCTTGTTATCTCCTCGATAGGCTTTGGCGGCGGTGTCGTGGCCATGGTCCAACCTATCCATGCTCCAATGCCCATTATGGCAATGAATGCTATGAAGACAGGGATCGCTATGACCCAGAATTGTGCTTCCTCCGAAATCCACGTTGCCTGTATTCCAAAGACTGAAAGCCAGCTTGGATAGAAGAGCGTAACCAGATAGAATACTGCGAGCACAACGCATACCAAGAGAATTACTGCGCCTATTGATTGATCCTTACTAACCATTTCTCATCACCTATATGGTCGCATGTTTACTCCATTACACCTTTTAAAGTTTACCCTGGCTTTCAAAGTGTCGCTATATGGTTCCCATTTCCCATGTGGTCAAGTATTTTTTCTGTTCATCTGTAAGAGTGTCTATTTTCACATTCATTGCGTTCAGTTTTAGAAATGCTATCTGTTCATCTATTTCTTTAGGTACATTGTAGACTTTCGGCTGCAGTTTTTGTGTCTTGGCTAAGTATTCTACGCTGAGGGCTTGGTTGGCAAATGACATGTCCATAACTTCTGAAGGGTGTCCTTCTGCTGCGGCCAAATTCACGAGTCTTCCTTCTGCCAGAAGATATAGTTTCTTTCCATCTTTGAGGGTGTACTCTTCCAAGTTTGCTCGCATAGTCTTTTTTGACGTTGCAAGTTCACTGAGATCTTTTATGCTTATTTCGACGTTAAAGTGTCCACTGTTGGCAAGTATGGCACCGTCTTTCATTTTCTCCATGTGTTCCTTTCGAATCACAGCTGTGTCACCTGTAGCAGTCACGAAAATGTCGCCTGCTACTGCGGCTTCAGCTATTGGCATCACGCGGTGGCCATTCATTATTGCTTCTAAGGCTCTTAATGGATCTATCTCTGTTATTATAACATTGGCACCCATTCCTTGGGCTCGCATGGCTATGCCGCGGGCGCACCAGCCATATCCGCATACGACGAAGTCTTTGCCTGCTAGGAGGACGTTTGTGGCTCTCAGAATTCCGTCGATTGTGCTTTGGCCTGTTCCGTAGCGGTTATCAAACAGATATTTTGTGTATGCATCATTTACGGCGATTATTGGGTATTTGAGGTCGCCAGTTTTCTCCATCGCTCTCAAGCGTAAAACTCCTGTTGTGGTTTCTTCTGTTCCTCCCTTGATTTTTGGCAAAGTGTCTGTTCTTTTGCTGTGCAGTGTGCTGACGAGATCTGCGCCATCGTCAAGCGTGATTGAGGGATTATGATCTATGGTTTTTTCAACACACCAGTAGTATTCTTGTGTAGTCTGTTCTCGCCATGCGAAGACGTGAACGCCTCTTTGCACTAGGGCTGCAGCTACATCGTCTTGTGTGGAAAGCGGGTTTGACCCGCAGAGAGCTACTTGTGCGCCTCCGGCGAGGAGTGCGTCTATGAGAACTGCGGTTTCTTTGGTTACGTGTAAGCACGCGCCTAGTGTTAGGTCTTCTAACGGTCTTTCTTTGGAAAATCTTTGCTTGATCTGGTTTATGACGGGCATGTGTCTTTGAGCCCATTCTAGTTGCAAATTGCCTTTCTCTGCAAGATTTGTGTCTTTGACTTTAAAGTTCTCCATGGTTACTGCCTTCTCTGATGCTGAATCACGGCTTGCCTATTTAACATTGGCGTTTAGTTTGTCGAACAAGTTGTTCTTGGCTTTCTCTACTTCTCTCATTATCCTGTTACAGTTGGGTGTCGCCAGTTTTCTGTTTTCAATCATTATTCTGCCATTAATTATTACCGTGTCAACGTCAGATGCTTTTGCAGCATAAACCAGATGACTGGCTTCGTTGTAGAGCGGTTTTAGATGTGGTTTCCTAAAGTCCACTATTGTCAAATCCGCCTTCTTGCCTACTTCTATTGAGCCTATTTCGCTTTCCCGAGAAAGTGCTTTGGCACCTTCCAAGGTCGCCATTTCAAGCACTCGTTCAGCAGGCATCAGCGTCGGATTATTGTTTATTTCCTTGTGGAGCAAAGCCGCTACCTTCATCACTTCGAACATATCTGCCGTGTTGTTTGATCATGGGCTATCTGTACCGAGAGATACCGTTATGCCCTTTTCAACCATCTTGGGTACAGGGCTTATGCCTGAGGCAAGTTTCAAGTTTGAAATCGGATTATGTGAGGTTTTGACGTTTTTGTCTTTTATAATTGCTATGTCCTTGCCTGTCAAAGACACGCAGTGAGCAGCGATCATTGTTTTGTCAAGAACTCCGAGTGAATTCAGATACTCCATTATCCCGCCTCTCAGCTGAAGTTTGAATGCCTCTTGGGTTTTCACTGTTTCGTCGCTTGTTTCCGCAACATGAATGCGCCAGATTATGGAAGCGTCTTCGGAGCCATATTTCTCATTTAAAGACTCTTGAGCGATTTTGAGTTGCTGCATGTAATTGGGATCAACGGTGTAGGGTGCATGTGGATCAACGCTTGACCGTATCAGACCGTCGTGTTTGTTGTGCCAGCTTCTCGCCAAGTTTACAAGCGCTTTCTTGTCTTCTTCTTTTCTCCATGAAAAGCACACATGACCAATTATTCCTCTGAGGCCGGCTTCTGCGAGAGCTTTTGCTTCGTTCTCTTCGGGCGTATAATGGTACATCGTATTGACGGCTGTTGTTCCGCGCATTATTGATTCCACAGACGTCAGCAGAGCACCTAGATAGATGTCATGTGGCGTCATCAGGTTTTCAATAGGCCATATCCATTTCTCTAGCCATTCTTGAAGCGGTAAGTCGTCTGCATATCCTCTTAATAGGCTCATGGCAGCATGCTGGTGTGTGTTGACAAGGCCGGGGATAACAACTTTGTCTGTGACATCGATCTTTTCGTATCCTCTTCCATATTTTCTCTTCCAGTTCGCTGGTCTTTCCCACGTCTACTATTTTTTGGTTTTCTATGGCGACTGCGGCTTGGTGAAGCATCTTTTTGTTGTTCATCGGGGGTATCGTTGCGTTGTGAATGAGTATGTTCATTGATGGTCGATGTTAGATTGGCCGTTTTTGGATTTTAGTTTGTTGTTTGTCAAGGCTTAAAGCTATCTTAAGAGTGAGTATGAATGAAAAATTGGAGGCGGCGCTTTGGACAGCGTTGATAAAGCCATTTGGATTCTGCCTTTCTTGGCAGTTGCGGATGTGGCCACCACTCTGTATGTACAAAGCCTCGGGTATTCTCTTTTTGCATATGAGGCAGGATATTTCGCTTTGATGGCTGTCTTGACCGACTTGATCTATGTTTATGCCTTTGTTTACGTCCTAATAATCGCCGGCTTCTCTTTTATCTTGTATTATATCAAGAAGAGACTTGACCCTTTGCGAGTATTTGACAAAGTTCTTTTCCTTTTCCTCGTGATTGCCACAGGTTACATCTATACTAGGTTGACAGCAACATTAATAGGAAACCTAGTTATGCCTCTCGCTGAAACACAAGGTCTAGGATGGTGGTACACGGTTAGAATACTTGCCTACTTCAGCTGTGTACTAAGTTTGGCTTTCTATCTTTGGCATGATGTGGTGACATTGGTTGGAACTAAAGGTGGAGAAAATGAACTGTGACACTTTGAAGCTTTCGAAAAGAACCCTCCAGGAATATCTCTCCTCTGTCTACGATAGCAATGTAGAGGTCTGCAGTATCTGGCGACTTGGTGGAGAGAAAATTGATGAATCTGGAGATTTGAAGGGTTTTGGATATGGCTTTCCTTACGTTATTGAATTTAAACTGGCCGGAGAAATCAAGCGCGTTGTCCTAGAGACTATGCGCCCCGAAGGGTTTGGACACGATCATTTTTCTGACAGAGCACAAATTCTTCTTTGGCAGAACTCTGTTTTCAACAAATTGCCCAAACACGTGCATTCTTTGGACGTTGGAGCGTTTGCCAAGAACGATGAATGTCTGAAATCTTTGGGAAAATGTGATGAATTCTTCATTTTAACAGAGTTTGCAGATGGAAAACTTTACCACTTTGATTTGGATCGTCTGAAGAGAACTGGAAAACTTGGTCCGTTGGACGAGCAGCGTTGCCTTGCGCTGTCCGATTACCTTGTTGAAATCCATAAGATCAAGCGTGAGGCGCCGTGGCTTTACATCAGACGAGCTAGAGAACTCGTCGGACATGGCGAATGTATCATGGGCTTGCTTGACAGCTATCCGCCTGATCTAGCCTTTGTCAATGAAGCGTACTTAATTGATGTTGAACGAGATTGCATTGTTTGGCGCTGGAACCTCAAACGTAAGACACATAGACTTAGCCAAGTTCATGGAGATTTTCATCCTTGGAACATGCTTTTCAGGAAAGACGTAGATTTTACGGTTTTGGATCGAAGCAGAGGCGAATGGGGCGAACCTGCTGATGATGTTGCCGCGATTACTGTTAACTACCTTTTCTATTCGTTGCAGAAGCACGGCGAGCTTACAGGCGCTTTTGAGCACCTATTCAAGCTCTTCTGGGAGAACTATTTGGAGAAGACAGGCGATCAGGAGATTTTAGAGGTTGTTCAGCCATTCTACGCTTGGCGCGGATTGGTTGTGGCTTCACCTGTTTGGTATCCTAAGCTGAAAATTGATGTGCGAGTCAAATTGCTCAGTTTTGTGAAGAATGTTTTGAAAAGTGATAAATTCGATATACACTGTGTCAACTCTTATACTGGTAGCTGAAGGGTTGCAATAATTGGCTAACAGATGGGCACATTTTGCTTTGAAATATTCCGGTTTCGGAATAACAATAAATATGGATCCTGACTAAGTATTTCCTATATCAGGTGTTGGATTTGGGTACCGAGTCAGTCGATGATCTGAAACGGATCCTCAGAGAGATAGGATACTCAATCAAGGCGGTTGACGAGGTTCTGAAATGGTACGAGCCAGATAAAACCAGCAAGCGAGCCCAATGAAGGGCGTCTACGTTCTTATCATAAGTGTTGATGAAAATATTCGAGTGGAAGTCTGTTCACCCAGCACTGTGAATTTTGAAAGCGGAATATATGCTTATGTCGGTTCAGCTCAAAACAACTTGGAGAAGAGGATAAACGCCATCTCAGCACACGCAAAAAACGTTTTTGGTATATCGACTACCTTCTCGACCATAAGAGTGTAAGAATCCCTGAAGTGTTCTACAAAATCGATGAGAGAATTGCTGAATGCAATATATGCGGGTCAATCAGTAGAAAAACGGTTTTTTAATAGGATGGTTTTTGCGCTTCAGACTGTGACTGTGAAAGCCACCTTTTCAGATTGCGAGATTACGAGTTTTTAAGGGGGCTCATGCAAGAACTATCATTAGAGCCAACGAGCAGGAAGCACAGATGAAAGTGAAAACTGGTTGGTGTGTTTGGATAACTGGACTGCCTGGTAGCGGTAAGTCTGTTGTTTCTGAAGCTTTGCTCAAACTTCTGAACGAAACAGGTGTCAATGCCCAACTTCTGTCTTCTGATGCTCTGCGAAAGATCTTTACTCCCCAACCCTGTTACTCGCTTGAAGAGCGAGACGCTGTCTATGTTACACTTGTTTACCTTGCTGAACTTCTGGCACAGAATGGCGTGAACGTGATAATTGATGCTACTGGCAACCTGAGACGATACAGAGACAATGCTAGACAGCAGATTGACAAGTTCATGGAAGTCTACTTGAAATGCCCTCTAGAGATCTGTATGGAGCGAGAAGCGAAGAGAAAAGAAACCTATCAGGCACCAGAGCAGATATACGCTCGTGCTAAGCAAGGTAAAGCTCCAACTGTACCTGGCGTTGGACAGCCTTACGAGCCTCCTTTAAAACCGGAACTTGCAGTAGACACTACTCAATGCCTTCCTGGACAAGCCGCGAAGAAGATCTTGGAATATTTGAAGAATACCTACAAGCCAAGTTTTTGAAGCCTATTGGAAATGAAGACCTTATAAGAATCATGTACTTTTGAATAGTTGGCA
>JBGPAV010000016.1:0-11320 GCA_041480925.1 Bathyarchaeia archaeon
ACGTAATTGTGCGTTTTCAGGGGGTCAAGTTCATGCCTTGCTGCAAAAATTGTGGAAGCGAAATGTCTGAGGGTGCTGTTTATTGTCCGAAATGTGGTGCTCCTGTTGAAGCCTTGCCTGCTCCGAAACTGGCGTACTGGGGAGACAGGTTTGTTGCATGGCTGATCGACATTGTCATCCTCGGAGCGACGATCAATTCAATACGTCTGTTCCTGTGGGTCGGCTGGCCTACCTATGTTTGGCCCTCAGATGTCTTGAGCTGGGTGCCTTTCTTCGACTTCGGATTCAGCAATGTTGTCTACTTCTTGTATTGGGTGTTGATGGATGGTGCTTATGGCCAATCAGTAGGCAAGATGATCATGAGAATAAAAGTTGTAAAGTTAGATGGAGCGAATATCAACATGGGACAAGCAGCTATTGAAGCTGTCGGAAAGGCGTTCATACTCCCACTGGACTGCTTACTGGGATGGATTCTTTATCCATCAAGAAGACAAAGAGCCTTTAACTTTATTTCAAACACGATTGTTGTCAAAATCCAACATAGGATTCTTTAATTCAGGCAACGTTTAAATCGATCTTTTGGCGTGTTTGCATACTGGTGAAAATTTATGGTGTTTTGTTCAAAATGTGGCGAGAAGCTGGCCGAGGATGCGAACTTTTGCCAAAAGTGTGGCGCTAGAATTAAGAAAGGAGTAGACGCTGGCGTCAATGCTTTTTCTGAGGATTGGCGCGAAGGTCTTCATACAATGGAACGGGAGCTGGAGAAAGCTTTTTCGACGGCTTCTAAAGAGATCGAGAAAGCCTTCAAAACTGCAAGAGAAAACATTCGAAAAACAACGCATGGAGATACCATGACCTGTTCAAGCTGTGGCCAAGGCAATCCTGAAGGCGCTAGTTTTTGCCACAAGTGTGGAAAGAAACTGGATTAGCAAAGTTGTCGATGATCTAGATTCACTCATTCAGCTTTTTACAAGCTGAGAAAGGTTAAATTAGTCTTGTTGCTCTTATGAGAGCTAACTTCAGTACACCATGAACACTGAAGACATATGAACAATCATATCACATGGTTCAAGGAGACTATAGCTTGGGAAATGTGCGAACAGATCAAGTCAAACGGACGGCTAGAGAACTGGTGAGACGTTTTCCTGACAAGTTCTCTGCGGATTTTGAAGAGAATAAGCATTTGGTCAACCAACTTGTCAGCGGGATTACAACAAAAATAAGGAACCAGATTGCCGGCTATATTACACGCTATCTGGCCGGAGAAGAAGCAGAAGAGATCCCCAAAGAGGAAGAAGAAGGCGAAGCCCAGTGATGGACGGTTACCGCAAAGGCTGGGCTTTGAGATATTTGCGTGAAGCTAAAGCCGAGCTTGAAGCTGCAAGAAAAATGCCCTATATGGCTCCGAGTCTAGTTTTGGAATCAGTCAGAAAAGCGCGAAACGCCATCTACTACAGTCTAGGCGAACCTGCTTTCATTGAAGTGGTCATAAGGGACACTGCCGAGAAAACCAAACCACAAGCCATCACTGATCCAGTTTTGAAATGTCTCGTTGAGATCGAGGAGGTCGTGCAACAGCTCAGTCAGGTTGAGGAAGTTGATGGCGAAAAAGCCATGAAACAGGCTGACAGCTTGTTGCAACTTGCTACAGACATTGTTGAAACGTTGACTGAAGAAAAAATAGAGGAATAGGCCCGAGCCTACTTCTAAACAGCTTTAGCGATGCGATCCAAAGCCTTCTTTATATTCTCAATTGAGTTCGCAAAGGACAGTCTCAAATGGCCTTCACCGTATTTGCCGAAGGATGTGCCTGGCAAGACAGCGACACCCGCGTTGTAGAGCAGGTGATCGCCAAGCTTGCGACAATCCATACCTGTGCCTTTGATGTTTGGAAAGACGTAGAAGGCTCCACGCGGCTTCTTGCATGAAATCCCTTTGATACTGTTCAAGCCTGAAACTATGACCTCTCTGCGTTTCTTGAACTCGGCAACCATCTTCTCTGCGTCGCCTTGCGGGCCTTTGAGGGCCTCAATGCCTGCCATTTGGGTGAAGCTGGCAGTGCAAGAATTCGAGTTAGTCATCAGTTGAGCAACTTTCTGAGCTAGATCTTTCCGCATTACACCGTAGCCGAGGCGCCATCCGGTCATGGCATAAGTTTTTGAGAAACCATCCAACAGAATTGTCTTATCCTTCATTCCGGGCAGTGAAGTTATGCTTTCATGTTTGCCCTCGTAGATTATTCGACTGTAAATCTCGTCGGCCAAGACAAATATGTCGTCGCGGTCAGCAATGCAGTCGGCGATGACTTTCAAGTCATCTTTTGTCAGGATTCCGCCTGTCGGGTTTTCAGGATAGTTGAGTATGATCAGCTTTGTTTTCTTGGTGATTTTTGACTTGACGTATTCTGGGTCAAGTCTGAAGTCGTTCTCCTCTAACAGTGGAATTGGCACGGGTTTGGCTTCAACGAAGTTTATCAGCGACTCGTAAATCGGGAAGCCTGGGTTCGGATATAAGACTTCCTCGCCTGGGTTGACTAGGGCTAATATGCTGTAGAACATTATTGGCTTGGCGCCAGGCGTCACGACAACTTCGTCTGCTTCCGCTTTTATTCCTCTGGTCTTTGAAACATATTGTGCAATCGTTTCTCGGAATTCTGGAAGTCCTGCTGAAGGACCATAATGCGTGTAGCCGGCGTTGAGCGCTTTTGTGGCAGCTTCTTTAATGTTCTTGGGCGTATCAAAGTCTGGTTCGCCGATCTCTAGGTGTACCACGTCTTTTCCCTGTTTTTCAAGGGCTTTGGCTTTTGCGAGAACTTCAAAGGCTGTTTCTGTTCCTAAACTTTCCATTCTTTTGGCAAAGATGGAGTTCACTTGTTGTCACCTTGATTTGAAAGGAAAAGAAAGGTAAAAGATAGGGAGTATTTAACCGTTACAGCTTGCTGAAGCATGAATCGATGGTTAAAACAGCTTCGCCAGCGGCTTAACCTTCATCACGTCTGGGTTCACGAGATTAGGCGGTTTCTTTCCCTCGAAGAACGAGACAAGGTTGTCTGCGACCATCTCTGACATTTTGGCTCTCGTTTCAAGACTTGCGCTTGAAATGTGCGGCGCCACAACTACATTGTTAAGCTTTAGCAGCGGGTTATCCAGTGGCGTAGGCTCCTGTTCGAAGACGTCGAGTCCAGCTCCTGCGATCTGGCCATTCTTCAAAGCTTCGCACAGTGCTTTCTCGTCAACTACTGGTCCGCGTGCGTTGTTGATGAGGTAGGCGGTTTTCTTCATCAGCTTCAGTTTTTCAGCGTTGATCAGGTGGTGTGTCTCCTTCATTAACGGAACGTGGAGGCTCACGAAGTCCGATTCCTTCAATAGCGTGTCCAAATCGGTTTTCTTTGCGCCAAAGTCTTTTTCTATCTCTGGCCTCGGGATGACATCGTAGAACAGTATGTTCATGTCAAAGCCTTTAGCTCTTTTAGCCATGGCGTAGCCGATTCTTCCGGCACCGACGATTCCGATGGTTGTATGATGAATATCTCGGCCTGTCAGCATGGCTGGGTGCCAGCCGACTTTCCACTGTCCAGTGTG
This sequence comes from Bathyarchaeia archaeon, assembly GCA_041480925.1. Taxonomy (GTDB): domain Archaea; phylum Thermoproteota; class Bathyarchaeia; order Bathyarchaeales; family Bathycorpusculaceae; genus JBGPAV01. The sequence goes on from JBGPAV010000016.1 coordinate 3,582, forward strand.
CACGTATTTGTCTGCTTCGACTATCCGCCTTGCGACGGCCATAAGCAGTGACCAAGCGAAATCTGCTGTTGTGTCCGTCAGTACTTCTGGCGTGTTTGTGACGTAGATTCCGCGTTTTATGGCTTCAGGTATATCTATATTGTCAAAGCCTACTGCCAGTTGTGAAACTATCTTTAGCTTTGGTGATGCATTGAATACTTCCGCATCTATCTTGTCCGAGAGAAGCGAGACAAGTGCATCGACGTTTTTCGCCTTCTCCATTATCGTTTTCTTCGGCGGAGGCGCGTATTCAGGCCATACCTCAGCGTCAAAGTGCTTTTTTATTATGTTTAGGCCTCTTTCTGGAAGCTCTCGCGTGATATAGATCTCTGGTTTAGGCATAACGTTCACCATGCATATTGAACTGCGAAATTCTTTATTAACATTGACTTATTACACTTACGCATTGCTTGATGAAAACCGCACAATGGTTTCCAAAAATGATTACGATAAGAAGCAAACAGCAACTAATCAGTAATGGCATGACACAGTTTGACAGGAAAGCGCGAGAACTAGCGCTGAACAGTTTGGAAGCTGCGGTGAATGCTGTTGACCCGCAACAGTTAATCAAGTCACGAATGATCTTGAAGAACTCTGTCCTGAAAGTTGATGAACACGTTTTTGATTTGAAAGAGTTCAGACGTGTGTACGTAGTGGGAGGAGGCAAGGCAAGTGGTTCAATGGCTGAGGCGCTGGAACAGCTTCTTGACAAGAATATTACAGCGGGCATTGTGAACGTTCCAAGAGGCGATAGAAGCAAAACAGCGAAAATCACGCTTAATCAAGCAAGTCACCCAACCCCAGACGAGGCAGGCGTTAAAGGGACAAGAAAAATGCTGGAAATAGCTGAACAAGCTGAAAAAGATGATCTGGTTATCTGTCTAATCTCAGGAGGGGGTTCAAGCCTTATGCCGTTACCACGCGGCGACATCTCAATCTCAGACAAAAAGGCTCTGACCAACACGTTGCTCAAGAGCGGCGCCAACATTAACGAAATTAACACCGTCCGGAAACACATTTCCGCTTTTAAAGGAGGCTGGCTTGCGAAAAGGGCTTACCCAGCAACAATTCTGAATCTCATTCTCTCTGATGTAGTGGGCGATCCACTGGACTTTATTGCTTCTGGTCCGACGGTTCCAGACTCAACGACGTTTGCTGACGCCGTTAATGTCCTGAAAAAGTATGGCTTATGGGATAAGACCCCGCTGGCAATCAGAAAAGTTTTGAATGATGTTGAGAAAGGCCTGATTGCTGAGACACCAAAGGCTGATGACGAAGCTTTCAAAAAAACCTACAACGTTGTAATTGGGAACAACAGATCCGCAAGCATTGCGGCATGCAATACTCTGAAAGCAGCTGGTTTGAACACTCTGTTGCTTTCAGCCACTCTGGAAGGCGAAGCACGACAAGTAGGTGCAATTCTTGCGACAGTCGCTCGCGAAGTTCTGGCTTCAGGAAACCCTGTTTCCAAGCCTGCTGGAATAGTCATTGGTGGAGAAACAACCGTCATCGTCAAAGGTAAGGGTATAGGCGGAAGAAACCAGGAGATTCCTTTGGCTGCAGCTCTGAAAATAGGCGGTTTGAACGGTGCAGTTGTGGCTTCGCTAAGCACCGACGGCATTGATGGACCGACAGATGCGGCTGGAGCTATTGTTGACGGAAAGACATTGGTCAGAGCGGCAGATGCCGGAATAGTTGCGGAGCATTTCTTGGCTGATAATGATTCTTACCATTTCCTGCAGAAGCTTGATGATTTGATTTTTACTGGCCAGACGGGCACAAACGTGAATGATGTTTCCGTGATAGTGGTTTTGTAGGACGAAAAAGACATGGTCATTACTATTCGGTTCATAGGGTCTTTACGTGCCTCGTCTAAGAAAAGCAAGCTTAGTCTAAATTTTGAAAACGCAGTCTCTCTGAGGGAGGTTGTGAATAAGCTTATCGAGGAACAACCCAAACTCAGGCGGGCGCTGATAGACCCTGAATTAGATGATCCGAGGACAAATGTGCTGATGCTTGTGAACGGCAAAGAAATCGGAGTACTGAAGGGATTAGAGACAAAGCTCAAGGATGGCGATGAGCTTGTTCTCGTTCCAGTCGTTCACGGAGGCTGAAAAAAGTTGAAACTTTACGCAGTAAAAACAAGACTGATCAAGACAGGCGACGATCTTGTCGAGATCATTCTTGAAACGCTCAATGAGCAGAATTTGCAGTTAGAAGAAAATGACGTGCTAGCCATTAGCTCGAAAATCGTCTCCTACGCCGAAGGCAGACTAGTGAAACTGAGCGAGATCAAACCTTCTGAAAAGGCGAGAGAGTTAGCGAGGAAGTATTCTTTGAAGCTAGAGTTTGCTGAGCTTGTGCTGCGTGAAGCAGAGAAAATTTATGGCGGCGTTGAAAAAGCAATATTGACGCTCAAAGATTGTGTTCTGGCGGCTAATGCTGGAATAGACAACAAGAATGTGCCTGAAGACTATGTTGTTCTTTGGCCAACTAACACAAAAGAATGGGCTAGGAAGATCCGTGAAGATATCAAGCACAGAATTGGTAAGCGTGTGGCTGTTTTGATTGTGGACAGTGGTTTGGTGCCGCTTAGGATTGGAACAATCGGATTGGCGTTAGCGGTAGCCGGTTTCAAACCGATAAGAGACCATAGAAGAAGCGTTGATCTTTACGGGAAGCCCATCATGATCACGAGGCACGCGGTGGCGGATGATTTGGCTGCAGCGGCTCATCTGTTGATGGGTGAAGCAACCGAGAAAACGCCCATAGTGTTGATCAAAGATGCTCCTGTGGATTTCGATGAAGGCGTTTACGGCGGTGCAGACATGATGATGCCGTCCAAAGAATGCATCTTTATGGGGACTTTTGCGAGTTCGAATGGTTCAGAAGGGGCATGAAGTTTGCGGATTTCAAAACCTTGAATAGTGCTGTACCAGTTAATGCTGCTGCAAGCGCAATAATAATTCTCTCTATTGGATAGATTAGTGTGGTTGCTATCCATGTTCCTGTGAAGTAGTTTGTGCCCTGCGTGAGTATTATTTCGAGGGTGAGGTTTCCGGCGATTTGCCCTGTTAAAGTTGAAGTGAGTGAGGTTATGAAGAAGGAGCAGAGGAGCCACGAGTAATTGTTCGAGTTAAGATTTTTTGAAGCCACGGCTTGTAGTGGCGAGACCAAAATGATGAGGCCGATTAGCTGGAACCAAATGACTGTTGGATAAAGCCATGCAGGTCCGACTACTGGGTAGAAGGCATAGCCTGTCAAGAGAATGGCGTAGATTGGGATGGCGATCAGTCTCTTTTGTCTGCTTATCAATCCACTGCATGTTGCTGCGATTAATCCTGAGGCGAAGCTCGGTTGAGGTATGGCACCGAAAAAAAGTCCAATTGTGCCGCCTAAAAGTGTGGAAAGAGCGCCTATGTATGGACCTGCCAGTATGCCTATTATTGGAGCTATTATGGCGGCTGCTGTTATTGCTTGGCCGGGTAATCCGATTATTGGGGAGAGTTTTATCAAGCCGAAAACAGCGTACAGAGCTGCGAATGTTACCGTGAGTGCGACGTCTTTCGCTACAAGTTCTGTTTTTCTAGACATCGGTGTTTTCCTTCTTTCGATAAGTGCGGAAAGCTAATTATTTTGAAGACGCTTAAAAATGGTTTCATGGTTTGCCCTGTTATTAGTTTGACGACAGATTTTGGTTTGAGCGATCCCTATGTGGCAGAGATGAAAGCCGTAATCCTCAACTTGTGTCCAGACGCACGCATCGTGGACATTTCACATAATGTGGACAAATTCGATATAAGAATAGGCGCGTTCATATTGACCTGTGCAGCTCCGTATTTTCCCGAGGGCACAGTCCATGTGGCAGTTATAGACCCTGACGTCGGAACAAAGAGACGGCCACTGCTTATCCAGACAAAGAAGGCGTTTTTCATCGGACCAGATAATGGAGTATTAGTCCTAGCAGCAAATAATCAAGGAATAACGCACATTTATGAAATAACAAATCCACGACTTATGCTTCCCAAAGTGTCAAGCACGTTTCATGGAAGAGACATTTTCGCGCCAGCCGCAGCACACTTGGTGAATGGTACAGAATTAAAGGAGTTTGGACCTGAAATAAAGAAGATTACGAAACCTAATTTTGCAAAAATTGCCCAGAAGAAAAACGAAATTATCGGCGAAGTTTTGCACATAGACAGCTTTGGAAACATTATCACAAACATCAGCAAAGAACAGCTGGAATCTATGGACATGGGAGAAACAGCAAACGTCAAAATTGGTAATGCCAAACTGAAACTGAAGTTGTGCAAAACCTATTCAGAAACGAAAGAACATATCCCACTTGCCCTAATCGGGAGCCACGGCTTTTTGGAAATTTCGATGAACAAAGGCAACGCTGCGCAGGTCCTTAAAATTCAAAGAGGAGACAGGACAGTACTTCATAGAGACACAGGCGCTTGCGCGAAACACTGACATTCGGGCATGCTTCCCGATATTCGATTGCCGTAAGATATTTGCAGTGGTTCTGGGATCATTGCCTTATGCAGATGAAATCCCAATCGAGATTTTCCATAAGTCATAAAAGCTGAGGCTTACCAAATAGCGGGTTAAATGATAAAACGTTTGGTTGGACAGCCTGATGGTTGACAAGAGAGTCGAGAAGTTGGCGAACCTCTGCGTTCGCTACAGTGTGAACGTGAAACCTAAAGAAAAAGTTGTCATACGAGGAAGCACGCAATCAGCTCCATTGATGACTGAGATCTACAAAGAATGCTTGTTGGCTGACGCTTACCCATGGATTATTCCAAGCCTCTACGCTGACTACACATTCTTTAAGCATGCTAAGGAGCATCAGCTGAAGTTTGTCTCACCCTTTGACAAGTTCATATACGAAAACATGGACGTGAGCATAGCACTGCTCGCTGAGCCGAATCCCCGGAGACTCAGCAACATTAACTCGTCATTGATCAAGACGTTCCAAGCGTCAAGAAAAGAACTCTCAGAAATATTCAGCAATCGCGTTACTGAAGGAAAACTCAGATGGACCCTTCTGCCTTATCCAATTAACGATGGGGCACAAGAAGCCGCCATGTCTCTAACAGAGTACGAAGACTTCGTTTACAAAAGCTGCTTGGTGGACAAAAAAGATCCGATAGCAGAATGGAAGAAAATACGCAAGGACCAAGAAAAAATCTGCAACAACCTCAACAAGGCAGGCAAGATACACATAACCGGAGAAGACACCGATCTAGTCTTCAGCGTCAAAGGCAGAAAATGGGTAAACTGTTACGGCGAGAAGAACATGCCTGACGGCGAAGTGTTCACGGCTCCAGTGGAGAACAGCGTCAACGGCACAATAAGATTCACCTACCCGGGAATCTATATGGGCAGAGAAGTCGAAGACATAACGCTGACCTTCAAGAAAGGAAAAGTTACGAAGGCCACGGCGGCCAAAGGCGAAGATCTGCTGAAGGAAATACTGAAGATAGAAGGTGCAAGCCGTCTAGGAGAAGCTGCGATCGGCACGAACTATGGAATAACCAAATTCACGAAGAATATGCTGTTTGACGAAAAAATTGGAGGAACCATACACATGGCGCTCGGGAACGGGTACACCGACGCAGGCTCAACAAACAAGTCCGCAATACACTGGGATATCCTCAAAGACATGAAGAAAAACGCCGAAATCAGCGCTGACGGAAAACCATTCTACAAAAACGGCAAATTTCTAGACTAACAACAAACGCAAAATTCACGTCACCACTTTTCTTCTATTTTTCCACTTTTGAATTGCCAGAGCCGTGTATGAAGACTGCATTTCTCAAGAGCGAAAATATGTGGCAGTGTTCTAGCTGGGCCAAGCAACTCGCTTTCTATGACATGCGTTTCAAAACATCTGAACCTTTCATGCTAATTTCAACGCCGAAGTCTTTTGCTTTGGATGTTATCGTTTTGACTTGTGCGTTTAGCACATCCTCAAAGGTTTTAACTCCACTGACAACCGCGGCAGCCACGTTCAGCTTTTCCGCTGTCTCCATGTTCAGAAACCCGCACATGACGAAGCCTTTCTCAGCCATAATCAGGAGCATCGGCGCAGAACAATCAGGCAAATCCACACGCAGACCCAAGCACGTTTTACCATCAACTTTCAAACTTGAAACATCAATCACGCTAAACACCTTTAAACGCAAACACCATATAATCACCCTCGAAATAAAAATTGCTGGCGGAGAAAGCTTATCGCATGTTGACGAAGCTGAAACAGAAAGTGCAGCAGATGCTTACAGTTGAGGCCAAAGCAGCTCACAGAATACACCTAACACCCAATCGCATAAGTGGTGTAGGCATAATGCTGGCCTTTCTTTCAGCATTTGCGTACAGCCAATGGAAAATGTATCATCTGAGCCTTCTAGTTGCAACTGCGCTGTTGTTGCTGTCTGGTTTTTGCGACGCGCTGGATGGCGTAGTAGCTCGCCTTTACGGGCAAGCCACAGCGTTTGGAGGCTTCTTAGATTCGCTGCTGGACAGATATGCAGATGCGGCAGTCTACGTAGCCATAATCATAAGCGGACTTTGTGAACCTTTGTGGGGAACGATAGCTTTAGCGGGTTCATTACTTGTAAGTTACAGCCGCGCCAGAGCCGAAGCTGCAGGTGTCAAAATGGAGTCAATTGGCATAGCAGAAAGAGCTGAACGCATAATCATCCTAGTCGTCGCAAGCATTTTGTCAATTTATTGGCCGCCAACAATGATCATGAATGCAGCTATAATCTTACTGGCGGTGCTTTCAAACTTGACAGTGCTACAAAGAAGCATTCACGCTTACAATAGGCTCAAGAAAAAAGAAACAGATTAAGAAAAGTTTAGACTCTTCTTCTCGGACGCATTCGACGCTCTTTTTCAGCTCTAACTTTGACGATTCCGCGGTGCACAGCGCAGGAAACACAATAGTATTGTGTGTCAAAAGACGAAGAGATGAACGTGCCTTTCTGGCGAAGCTCCTTTGCTAGCTGTGCGTCAACAAGTGATGTGCGTCTTGTGGATTTTTTGGCTTTGTCCTTAGGCACTATTTGCCCGCAGCCTGCGCATTGGACAACGCCGCTGCTGCCTTTACTGCCTTTAGATCTTCCACGACTTTTCCGCTTGAAAGGCAATCTTTTCTTACTCCTTAACTTTTAACTATCATCTAAATTATAAGGGCTTCTTTATATATCTGTCCTCAGCTTCAAGATTGAAGCAAGATTCGCTTTGCCATCAACTTTTGGAACGATTTTTCCGGTTGAAGACGTGAAAAGTGTTGTCACTCCAGGTCCGTGTCCCGCAGACATGCAGTTGGTGTGGACAACAATTCCTACTGAGACAGCTCCTTGTCTGTAGATTCGGCCGAAAGTGTGATCCGCATCCATAATGGCTACTAGATCACCCAAAAGCAAGTTGTCAAGTTTGTACTGTTTTCTGGATTTGTCATCGAAAAGTTGAATGTCATAATCTCCCGAATATGCATGGTTTATTCCCAGACCTGAGCCCATCAGCGTCGCAGGGATAACATGGGTGACTGGAACCTCAAGTTTGTCTCCTTTTGGCTTCGGCTTTAACGCATTAAGAAACCTTGGGTCAATGTTCATCACTGATATTTCAGGGAAGTCTGGCAGTTTTAAACCTAAACCGAACGCTTTGACAAGAACCTTGTCGCCTAG
>JBGPAV010000017.1:0-11025 GCA_041480925.1 Bathyarchaeia archaeon
GAAGTTTACGAAGCTTTCATGGATGCAAAAAAACATTCTGCATTCACTGGTAGCAAAGCGACGTGTGACCCAAAAGTTGAAGGAAAATTCACGGCTTGGGACGGGTACATTTCGGGAAGAAACCTTGAGCTAGAAAAAGGGAAAAAGATAGTGCAGGAATGGTCAACAACAGATTGGCCAGAAGCTTATTTGCGTTCCAAGCTGGAATTGACTTTCCAAAAAACAAAAGGTGGCACCGAAATATCCATGATTCACTCCGATGTGCCCGTGGAACAAGCTGACGATCTAGCAGAAGGATGGGTCGAATTTTACTGGAAACCGATGAAAGAATATTTCGCAAGGAATGTGCGAAGGAGATAGACAGTCTTTCCGTTGATGAGGCTTTAAGACAGGTTATTTGTGACAGATTAGGTTTAGAGCTTCGCTTTCGGCACAAACTCACACTGTTCGTCACTTGTCCTCTTTTAAGACAACGCCCTTTTCTAGTCAGATGCAGTTGCATGTTTAAGAGAACATACGTTTCTGTCGTTTTGCAACAAAACCGTGTAGCAATTGCATAGCGATCGATTTCTGTTTTCTGCTCAAAATGGTTAACGCGTGTGTCAACAAGAAATAGAAAGTCTGAAGACAATAACTTGGTTGCGGACCCGTTAGCCTTATAACTCTAATATTTCACTCGTGGAAAATGCGAGTGTGACATTTAGGCATAAATGAAATAGAAAGTAAAAAGAGAAGAAGGGTGGTTGTGGGATTTTTTAATGTTTACGAGGATGCTAAACGTGCAGAAGCCTACGCTAAGCTAGAGTTTCCCGGCACGTATTATTTAGCATATAGAGATTTGCCTAGAATCATATTTGAGCATGTTAAGGGAAGAAAAGCAATAGATTTCGGGTGTGGTACGGGGCGTTCTACGAGGTTTCTGCAAAAGCTTGGGTTTGACGCTATCGGCGTTGATATAGCAGAAGACATGATAAAAAAAGCAAGAACAATAGATCCTAAAGGAGATTATCGTCTTGTTGCAGATGGCGACCTAAGCCAGCTTAACGATGATGCCTGCGATCTTGTGCTGTCTGTGTTTACCTTTGACAATATACCTACGATGGGCAAGAAGGTTAAGAATTTTAGAGAATTTGGGCGTCTGTTGAACAGTGACGGAAGGATCGTTAGCTTGGTCTCGTCACCTGAAATATATACACATGAATGGGCGTCATTTTCTACTAAGGACTTTCCGGAGAATAACAATGCAAAGAGCGGGGACAAGGTGCGAATCATCATAACAGACGTAGAGGACAAAAGGCCAGTAGAAGACGTTGTTTGGACGGATGAATATTATCGAGAGACCTACAAGAGGTCTGGATTAAAATTAGTCAAAACCTACAAACCATTAGCGAAAGAGGATGAGCCTTATGAATGGGTCAATGAGACAAAGGTTGCGCCTTGGGTTATTTATGTATTGAAAAATGAAGAAGAACCTCGTTCAAACACACACAGCAACCAGATCTTGCTTAAACAATGAAGCATGTCGGAATATTACTGCAAAAAACCGTGTTTGGAGAGGCATGACTGGCTAGATAGGTTTAAATGTATAGATTTATGTATAAGGGAGATAAATGCGTACTGCGAGGATGCAGAATAATGAGCGAAATGACGACTGAAATCCTTGAGCAAAACATCGGAAAGATCGTGCTCGTAAGACTCAAAGGCGGCAGGAGCCTCCGTGGCAGACTGAAGGGCTTTGATCAACACTTGAACCTCGTGTTAGAAGAAACTGAGGACACAACAACTTCTGAGAATATTAGAAAACTCGGACTGATAATCGTTCGAGGAGACAATGTAGTTCTGATTTCGCCACCGCCAAGGTGACACCTTTGGGAAAGGGAACGCCCTCTTTTGGCAAGCGCCAAGGCAGAACTGTTCACATAAAATGCAGACGCTGTGGAAGACGATCTTACAGTGTTGCAAAGAAGAGATGCGCTGCCTGCGGCTATGGTGAAACAGCAACCATCCGAAGATACTCATGGCAAACTAAGAATCTTCACAGAGAACGCTTGCGCTGAAAACGTTCTTTTGGTTGATGAGTGCAACATTAGCCGTTGTTTTAAGATAACTTGTTTGATTGATCAGATCTTTTTTCGTAGTAGAATCTGAATGTGTTTCAAAAAGGAAAAGTCGACTCTTCTTTTCTGTCTCGTTTATTGTGATGTTGAGCTATAGTATCCTTTGTCCACCTTGACGAAGATCAGCGGCCCTTTGCTATGTGCAAGTTCTCTGGTCTTCCTAAGCGTGTTGTTTACAACGTTCAAGATATGCTCTTTCTCGTTTGCGTATTCCTTCTTCTTTTCGCCCAATTCCATCTTCAATAGATTCTCTGCCAGAATTGATGTGCCGCAGATCTCTCCATTCTTGACAAGTGTAAGAGTGACAATTTCCTCTATTTCCCTTCTGTTAGCCAGCTTCTTCCACAGTGGTTCCGCGTTGTTCAGAAGCTTCGTAGCCTTGTTCCAACGATTAGAGTTTTCGTTTCCTATGAGCAGTTTCACTCTTTCCTTCCATTTCGCCAGCCAAACACCGGTCCAAACGTTCAGAAACTCTTCCAGTTCGGTTCGGTTCTCGTTGAAGAATTTTTCAAGTCTCTCAACGATCTCGCAGTCGTTTGCCTCTCTTCCAACGAGGTCCCAGTGAACTTTAAGATAGTTCGTCAAGTCTTGGCATGCTATTTGCAGAACTTTGCGGTCTGAGCCGAGAATATCCAACATCGGATTTTTGTCTTTAAGTTTCTCCGACAATAGGATTTCTATGAAATTCATTGGATACTCCCGCTCCGAAGCCTTCTCCATCACAACATTGGTTCGAAGCTTTAATTAAGCTTTATTCGTATTGGCTTCTATAACTTTCTTCAGTAATTCTCAGCTATATTTCAGTTTTAGAAATATTATGAAGCCTTTTTCTGGGCTTATTCAACAAAATATGGGAGTTTTTTGACGTTTTCCAGAATCAAGTCAGGCTTTTCTGTTTCAAGTTCTCTGCGGGTAAAAATCCCTGACAGGACAGCAACCGTCTTTGCACCTGCAGCTTTTCCAGCCCTTATGTCAACAACCGAGTCACCGACAATAGCGCATTCGCATGTTTCCAGGCCCATTTGGTTTGAGCATTTCATCAAGGCTTCGGGAGAAGGCTTCGGATATCGCGTGTCAAGAGCAGTGACCACGTTTGAAATGTACTCTGCGAGTCCGAATCTGTATAGTTCCTCAACGACCTTGCTTTTAGGAACATGGCGCATCGTGACCACCGCAAGTTTCGCTTTCCTTGAAAGATTCTCCAAGGTTTCTTTGATGCATGGCATGGGCTTGGCCTTCGTAATCGTTGCTTCATAGTAAGCCTTTAGGTAAAAAGCCAAGAACTCCTTCACATTAGCTCCATTGATCACATCATCTATGGGGAGCCCTTGTTCAAGCCTCTTTGGTATCTCGGTGACTTTCTTGTTGTCAGTAGCTTTCTGTCCCATCTTCTCTAAGGCGATCTTCATTGCTTCTGAGTATGCTTCTCTTGAGTCAACAATTGTGCCGTCTAGGTCTAAGAGTATGCCTTTGACCTTCAGTCTAGCGTTTTTCACGGGTTATCCCCGGTAACATGGCGTGGGTTGCCGTTATTTGTTTCGATAAGTTTTTATTTACGGTTACTTGTCTAAGGTAAATACTCAAATCTATTCGGTGCCAAAACAAGTGGAATGATGGGCGATGGTTAGAAAAGCAAGAATACGCTTGACAAGCACAGACTACTCGAAGCTGGAAGAAATATGCGGGGAACTGAAGATCATCGTCCAGAAGACAGGCGTAAAAATGAACGGCCCCGTTCCTTTACCCACAAAAAGACTGAAAGTCCCAGTTTTGAAGACACCATGCGGCGAAGGAACCGCCACTTGGGACAGATGGGAAATGCGCATACACAAACGGCTTATAGACGTCGACGCTGAAGAACGCGTCATGAGGCGCATTATGCGAATCCGCGTCCCAGAAGAAGTCCACGTGACCATAGAACTTCTCTAATTACACTAAATCTCAGGTTTTCTTTTCTGTTTTTCCCATGGAAACAGCAAGCATTCGCTACATCTTCCTAAGAACTCTAGGCCTTTCTTGGTTGTTTTAAGTTGCTGTTTGTTGTCAAATTCAAGCAGGCTCTTCTCAAGTAACGTGTCTAGGTATTGCTTCATCTGCAGAGATGATAAGCCTACATCTAACATCAGCTCGGTCTTCCTTCTTCCAGAAGTTGCCTTCCTCAAAATCTCAACAGCAATATCATGCCTATCTCTTCTAACCATGAACGCCACCAGAAAACTACTTTTCACTTCTATGTCGGTTGACCTTGGAATATATGTTTTTTCGTCGTTGTTATGACCACCGAACCCGTGTAGAAACTATCGCCAAGACTAAGCTCACTGTGAAAGCTAGGGCCCAGATCTTCTTGTTCCAGATGAACACTTTGAATCCGTCAAAGATGCCGAACGGAATTAAGTTCAAGACAGAAATGGAAGCATTGAAAAACGCGCTAACAGTCAAGATGAACGTTGCTGAAGGATCCAATGGAGCAAGCAAAGCAGCTGTCAGGAACGTCGCTGACAAAGTGATGTTTGTCAACGGACCCACAATTGACACTTTGCCGATGGTTCGTGTGTCAGCATACCCTGATATCATAACCACTCCAGGAGATATTATTTTGAAAAGAGGCGAGAAAACCGAAAGCAAAGTAAGCGCGGCGCCGATCAGCGTCAATCTGAACTCCGCCCATAGTCCTTTCCTCTGAGCCATAGCTTTGTGTGCGATCTCATGTATGAAAAAGGATGCTGCGAAAATCGAGACGAAACCAGTTGTCATAACGTAATCTTCTTGAAAAAGCTGTTCAGAGCCGATTATTGACAGTCCAATTCCGACAACAAGCAACGTAGCTATCGTCAAATGTTCGATTTCCTTTATGCTGAACCGCAGTCCGCTTTTGGTTTTGTTCAGGGAGTCATAACTGACTGTATACTTATAGTTTGATGGTTTCTGAACGGTGATCGGCCTCGTCTCTTCTCGCGGCATTCGGGCTAACTTGATATGCGGGCATTCATGATTCTCCGGTAGTCTATGGTCAGAACAGAAGTAGCCACCGCAATATTGGCATTTGAACGGCAGAAAAGTCTCTTTTTGGCATTTGTCGCAGTTCATAGGCGCCCGCTCTTTTCAAACAATTAAACTCATGTTGGTCGTTTATACGTTTCTCTCTGAGCAAAGAACTCAGCCAAGTCTCTGTTGACAACACTTAAAACTATTGGCACCAAGGTTAGTTCAGCGTCAACCGTTTACGAAGGAGAGAGGAAAGGTTTGAGAGCCTTTAGCTTCATTCACGTTGCAGACCTACATCTAGGCTTTTCTCAATATGGGCTAGAGGCTAGACGCGAAGACTTCGACAGGACGTTTCAGGAAATTGTCGACAAAGCTATCGAGCTGAAGCCTGATTTTGTCATTATCGCTGGAGACCTGTTCCACCAGGCCCGCCCGTCAAACGTCACGTTGGAGAACGCTATCAGAAGCTTCAGCCGGCTTCGTGAAGCAGGCATTCCAGTCCTGACCGTGGACGGCTCGCACGATTCAGCGCCCAACACTATTACAAGCACGATACTTAATCCTCTTGACAGCGCAGATTTGATCTATCACTTGCCGAGGCATGAGGGAGCCTGCTGGCGAAAGCAAGACTCCTGCTATGTCTACGGTATTCCGAATTTTCGGACGAGAAATAAGACCGAAGAGTTGCTCCCAGCTTTCATGGAACATAATAAGCCTTCGCCTGATCAGTCACTTTTCAACATTTTTGTGTTGCACATGGCTATAGACCTTCCAAGCGTCAAGCCGCCGTACATAGAGGCTGAGGTTCCGCCTGAGATGATTCCAGAAGGATTTGACTATTATGCCGCTGGACATGTGCACAAGACTTACTTGGAGAAGTTTAAAACAGGTTTGCTGGCATACAGCGGATGTGTTGAAACAGTTGATTACGAAGAAGCCGAGAACAGAAAGGGCTTCTACCATGTAAGAGTAGATGAAAATGGCAAAGCATCCCCAGAATTTATAGAACTTGAGTCTCCGCGCCAATTCATAATCATAGAGCAGGATTTCACAGGATTAGGTCCATCGAAGATTACTGAACGGGCCGTTCAAATTGTGAAGGACGCTGACAAGGAAGGAGCAGTAATTGTCCCAGTCTTGAACGGAGTTTTGCCTGCTGAGGCGGCACGGTCAGAGGTGGATGTATCTCAGATTAGAGCGGCATCAGAGAAAGCTTTGCTCGTGCACCCTGTTGTGTTGCTTCGTGAAAGCGAGGTTGCAGAAGAGATAGTTCGCTCTATATTCGAAAGCGAATTCAAAGATTTGAGAACGAAGGCTTTCGAATACTTTTTGCAGATATTCTCCGAGAGATATAGTCGTGAAGAAGCCGAAAAAATCGCGCGTGTAGCGATAAGCCTCGTTGAGCCATTAGCCAAGAAGCAAGAGGACAAAGTGAAACAGACGGTGGAGGCTCTTGTGCAATGAAGATCGAGATAGTGCAATTAGAGAACATTCGCTCACATGTGAAGTCAACTGTGCCGTTTGCAAGAGGCTTCAACTGCTTGGTCGGCGGCGTTGGCTGTGGCAAGTCCAGCATCCTCTACGCTATCGATTTCGCCTTGTTCGGTGACCCGGTTGGAAGAAGCTTCGAATACCTTCTACGTGAAGACGTAGACAGTGGGAAGGTCACTGTCCAATTTGTTCAAAATGGCAAGAACTACACAATAACGAGAGGATTGAAGAGACGCGGGAAAGGAATAGGTCAGGATTTTGAGGAGTTGAAGTTTTTCGAAGATGAAACATTGATTGCGAGCTTGAAAACCGACGCTGTCGACGAGCAGTTCAAGGCAATAACAGGCTTGGACAAGACTCTTTTCCGCGAAATAGTATGGGTTAGACAAGAACATTTGAAAGAGCTTCTCGATGCGGCTCCAAGAGAGCGACAGAAGAGTCTAGATGAACTGTTCGGCTTTTCCGACTTTGAAGCCGCTTGGAACAACATAGCCATCTATCATCGCGACTACCAGAGGGAGAACGAATTCTACGAGAAAGACCCAGACGTCACCGGAATGGAGAAACTCAACAATGAATACAATCGTACAGTGGAACAATTCTCACTTATCCAAGTAGAAATCGAAGACACAGCAAGAAAACTTGCCTCTGCGAAGAGAACGCTTGAAGATGCTGATTTGAAGCTTAAAAAGCTAGAAGAATTGCGAACTAAAGCTGAAGAGCTTAGAAGAAAAGAAGCACAAAATTCCGCGAATTTGTCGAATCTGGAAAATGCTTCCGCTTTGCTGGAAGAGAAGATTAAGACAAAGAGAACCATGATCGGAAACCTCGAACAGAGACTGACCACTGCAAACAAGCAGCTTGACTCAAGCAAGTCTGAGCTCAGACAGATTGGAATACTGCCAGACCAGCCAGTTGAGACGTTGAGACAATACTTGACAACCTTTGACAGCCAAATTACATCACTTAAAGGGCAGCAGGAAGCGGCTTCAAGGGGAATG
This sequence comes from Bathyarchaeia archaeon, assembly GCA_041480925.1. Classification (GTDB taxonomy): domain Archaea; phylum Thermoproteota; class Bathyarchaeia; order Bathyarchaeales; family Bathycorpusculaceae; genus JBGPAV01. The sequence goes on from JBGPAV010000017.1 coordinate 7,595, forward strand.
CGTGAGAATCAGAAGAGAAGCTCGCAGCTTACTGCCGAAAGTCGCTGTCCCACTTGTCTACAAACGCTTTCCGAAGAATACAAGAACGGTTTGACGCAGAGAATTTTAGATGAAAATAGTGGCTTTCAGAAAGAGCTAAGTCGGTTGCAACATGAGATAGAGGAGCTACAGCAACTAAGAACGAGGGCAAGCAACGCGTTTTCAAATATGCGAGAACTGACTATCCGGTTAGATGATCTGAAATCTAGGATGGATGATGAGTCTCAGGTTTTGACAGGTCTTCTGAAAGAGCTTGATGAGAAGCGTCAAATGAGGATGGAGACCCAGACTCTGCTTGAAGCTTTACGTGGCGAGATATGCACGCTTGACATGTCGGAGCTAGAAGCAGCCAGAGATCATAGAGAGCAGTTGTTGGGGCAATATCACGTTTTGCAGTCTGACTTGAGAACTAGGACGAATCGTAAGGATGATTTTGTGAAACGCTTGGATGATGCAAGAGAACGGATAGATTTGGCGCAGCAGAAAATTGAGCGCATGGAACGAATCGTAAAGATTGGTGAAATTATTAGCTGCATACGCGACGCATATAGGAACATCCAGCCCAAGTTGCGTAGGGAATTTGTCCAAGTGCTCAGAAATTTTGTCCAGCAAGTTCTGGACGGTCTGGTCGGCGACGAGGGCCCAATGCTGAACGTGACGATTGACGAGACCTACGCACCTTATGTTACCAGCGAAGGTGGCGTCGAAAGAGATGTCATGAACCTGTCGGGAGGAGAGCGGACGTTGCTTGCTTTTGCCTATCGTTTGGGATTAGGACAGCTGATCATGCAGTCTAAGACGGGTCATGGCTTGAGCATGCTTTTGCTTGATGAGCCTACTGAGAGCTTGGGAAGAGAAGATGGCTCAATAGATCGTCTTGCTGAAGCGATTTCTCGCTTCAAAGCAACAGAACAGATAATAGCGGTCACACACAGCGAAGCTTTTGCCGAAAAAGCGGAGCACGTTATTAGACTTGAAAAGGAAGCAGGCGTGAGCACGGTCTCAGTTGAGAGATGATCTTGGTGTCAGCAGAATGAGCTTTTAGGAACGCCATGCACAAGCCATAAGAACCAGCGTTTTTAACATGATAATGATGCAAGATGAAAAGAACACTTGGATTGGCTTTACTCTTGTTAACCATAATGGTTGCGTCTGTTTTTCCACATCTGAGCTTGAACAACGCTGTGGCTGATGGCTCTTACCCAATTGTTAATCGCAGCACAGGTTTGACTTATCTGACCATTCAATCAGCAATTGACGCACCACTAACGTCTGATGGAAATATGATTCTTGTAAAGAAGGGAATCTATATCGAAAACATCACCATAAACAAGTCTATTGTGTTAGTCGGGGAAGACAGAGGTCAAAGTGTAATTGATGGCAATCAGACAAGAATTGCAGTCCGCGTCATCGCCAATAACGTAGTAATAAAAAACTTTACGGTGAGAAACGGGGTAACAGGAATCTTTGTTGATCATTCAAACAGCACACGTATTATTGACAACAATGTCGTGAACTGCATATCGGACGATACTTTTTTTGAATTTCGACAGGGAATAAGAGTTCAGTATTCATTTAACTGCTTGATCGAGAACAATATGGTTGCGGATAATGCCGTCACAGGCATCTTGGTCACGGATTCATCGAACTTCACTGTAAGCAGAAACCGTGTCTATCGCAACGGTTTGAGCACTTCAAGCTATGGGCTCAATGCGAATGCCTCTTCTTACGGTGTGATCAGCTATAACGATGTGGCTGAAAATAACGGGTGGGATGGAATAGGTCTCGGCAATGGTTCCAGATTCTGCGCTGTCATTGGTAATAATATCACTAATAACAAGAACATTTGGGTCGATCGTGATTCACGAGACAACCTCATCTATGGCAACATCATAGTTAAGAAATTTGTTCAAGCATTCGTCTCATTCAATGTCTCGAACCGATGGGATTCGGGAATTGAGGGCAACTATTGGAGCAACTACATTACTACAGACACTAACTACGACGGAATAGGTGATTCATCCTACGTGATAGACGATAACAACACTGACCGTTTCCCTCTGATGGGCAGGTTCCACAGCTTCTTCACGTATAAGAACCAAGTTGTCGACGTGATCACGAACTCAGGAACTGACAACTTTGCATTCTTCAGAACTAACAATACCATTAAGATTCATGTATCCAGTATGGCTCCGGATCAAACTGAGGACTTCTGCAGGATTCGGATTCCGCATTCTCTGATGATTGAACCATACAGCGTAACCGTTGACGGCGTCGAGCCTTCATACGTTAATTACACGGTGAATGATGACGAAACTAGCAGATGGATATACTTCCGCTATAGTCATTCGACACACGGAATCAGTATTAGTGGAGCGCAGCCGCCTGACACCATTCCGCCTGCAATATCTGTTCTTTCACCTGAGAACGTAGTTTACGTTCAGGATGCTATTCCTTTGATTCTTGTCACTGATGAAGAGACCTCGTGGATTGGCTACAGCCTAGACAAACTGGAGAATACCACCATCTCAGACAATGTGACCCTCTCTGGACTGCTGGATGGGCTGCACGAAATCACGGTTTACGCAAACGACATGGCAGGAAACACGGGGAGCTCAGAAGCCATATTCTTCACGGTGAAAGCACAAACAGGATTGCCAACCATCTTGTGGGTTTCGATAGCCACGTTACTTATTCCGGCGCTCGGCGGATTGGCAATACTAGCGTATAAACGGTTGAAGAAGCAAAACGGCTAGAGAAGAAAAAATGCGAGACAGCTAAGCCACTGCATTTTCCTCAACGACCATATTTTCCAGTATGCCAATGCTTTCGATCTCTATTCTTATGATATCGCCGCCTTTCAGGAATTTCTTGGGTTTCATGGCGAAGCCTACGCCTGCAGGTGTACCTGTTGCGATTATGTCGCAGGGCTCTAATGTCATTACGCGGCTTAAGCGGTGCACTATTTCTAGGGGATTAAACACCATGTTCTTGGTTGACGAGTTCTGACGGGGTTCTCCGTTCACCCATGTTCGGATGAGCAGGTTGGAGGTGTCTTCGAGTTCATTTGCCGTGGCTATGCATGGTCCGATCGGGGCGAATGTGTCAAAGCTTTTTCCTCTGGTCCACTGTTTATCCTTGAACTGTATGTCTCTGGCTGAAACATCGTTCATAATGGTATATCCAAAAATGTGTGCGTGAGCGTCAGACAGTGGCACATTCTTCGCTCTCTTCCCTATCACCACTGCCAGTTCAGCTTCGTAGTCAAGCTGTTGCACAAAACTTGGTTTGACAATGCTGTCGTTTGGCCCAATAATCGCTGTGCGGGGTTTCATGAAAATCACTGTTTCATCAGGTACTGTAGCATTCTGCTCAGCTGCATGGTCTCGATA
>JBGPAV010000018.1:0-10927 GCA_041480925.1 Bathyarchaeia archaeon
GTCCGATAGGGCAGATGCCGGGCAGCCACGCAGCTGAGGATAAGAGCTGAAAGCATCTAAGCTCGAAGCCTCTCCTGAAAATAGGCAGCCATTCCCCATGTGGGACGAGGGCTCCCATAAAAGATGGGTTTGATGGAGCCGGGGTGTACGCTGGAAGACTTCGGTCGACCAGCTCAGCCTGCGGCCTCCAACCGCCCAAGGTATTAAGCCTTGAAGCGGTGTCTGGGCGATATGTTCGGCGAAACTCGAAAGCGAGTGCAGAAAACAAGGCCATGCATGGTTAACAATAACCATTTTTGATGTGACAGAAGGCAGCAGAGTATAGGGTTTTCTGTGTATAGAAACTATACTTTTACTGCAGAATTTCTTGTTTTGCAGTTGTTGGATGAACTATTTTTCAAGCTGTGAGCTGTTTTTTTGTGATGATATGTCATTCTTTAATTAACAAATAGATAGCCAAACCAAAAGAAGAGGAGTCTTGGCTTGATTACAGTTTTACAGTGCTGACGAAATTACGCAGAATATCTTCGCCGTGTTCGGTGTTATTTACTTCAGGATGGAATTGAACCCCATAAAATGGCTTCTTCAAGTGTTTGATTGCTTGAACCTTGCAGTTTTCTGACATTGAAAGAACGGCAAAGTTTGGCACCTGTTTCACTTCATCGTTGTGTGATTCCCACACCAAAAACTCTTTTGGCAGACCTTTGAACAGATCATCTTCTTCAATAACCTTCATCTTAGACAAACCATATTCTGGAATTTCTGCGGGTCCAGCACTTCCGCCAAAATGAATGGCCATTAACTGCATCCCGAGACATTCACCCAGAATCGGCCCGTTGAAGTGATCCAAATATTCTATGCAGTTTCCCAGTTTCGGAGATTCCCAAGCAATCCGTGGTGCTCCTCCGCTCAAGACCAAGGCATCAGCGTCTATCTCAGACACTGGCGTCGTGTTGGGAATTATCTTGGTCTCGCAGCCGATTTCTCTCACGACTCGCCAGATTCTGTGGGTCCATTGTCCACCATTGTCAACAACATAAACCCTCACTGGCCTACTCATATTCAATCGTCCCCGGCGGCTTGTTCGTTATGTCAAAAACGACTCTGGTAACATCGTCTTTCAAAATGTTCGTTATCCTGATACTGATTTGCTCCAGTACTTTGTGGGGAATTTTGGAGTATGCAGCGCTCATGCCGTCGAGGCTTTCGACAGCTCGAACTACCACAACACGTCCGTAAACACGAACGTCGCCATGAACTCCAACAGCCTTGCAGGGCAACAGAACTGCAAAATACTGCCAAGGCTTACTCATTTCGCCCGCAGCCACGGCTCTTTCGATCTCCTCTTCAACGATCGCACATGCTTCACGCACAACTCTTGTGTTGTCAGCAGTGCCTTCGCCGAGAATCCTTACAGCTAACCCTGGACCTGGAAACGGTTGTCTCTCATAGAGCTCCACAGGCAAGCCCAACGCTTTGCCAACCATCCGTACCTCGTCCTTATACAGGTCTCGGAGTGGTTCAACAATCTCGAACTCGACTTTCTCAGGCAATCCGCCCACATTATGATGAGACTTGATCTTGTCCCTCAATCCTCCGCCACTCTCTATCCAATCCGGCGCAATAGTTCCTTGGACAAAATGCTTCGCGTTTTCCTTTCGAGCGACCTCTTCAAAAACTCTGATGAACTCTTCGCCGATAATCTTGCGTTTCTGTTCTGGATCAATCACACCCCTGAGTCTTTGACAGAATCGCTCTTTGGCGTCGATGACAAGAACATTTAAACCTAGTTTTCTTAGCATTTGCTGGCTTTTTTCAACTTCATTCTTCCTCATGTAACCAGTGTCAACCAAAACGCAGAGCAGATTGTTGCCTATTACCCTGTTCAAAAGAACAGCGGAAGCCGTTGAATCGACGCCGCCAGAAGCGCCTATGATGGCTTTACCTTTGATTTTGTCCTGTAACTCTTTCACCTTCTCCTCAATGAACCGGTTAGTGTCGAACATCTTGTCCCACAGGCTACACAGAGAAAAAGGGGACATATAAAAGCCTTGTAAACATGATTGTGAACAAGAAAACTTCATCACTAACATAGCAGCAACTGGAAAACTATAAAACATAGGTACCAGCCTATGTTAATCTTCAAAACATAGGTGAAACTGATGGAGAAATGCACTCACGACCTGATTATCGTTGGAGCTGGCCTAGCCGGATTGAGAGCCGCTATCGCGGCAGCAGAAGTTAGCAGCAAACTCGACATAGCCGTATTATCCAAACATCATCCACTTCGTTCACACTCTGTCTGTGCACAAGGTGGAACAGGCGCTGTCATGAGGGAAAAAGACTCGCTGGACTTGCATGCGTATGACACGGTTAAAGGCGCAGACTTCCTCGCCGATCAGGATACCGTAGAATTCTTCGTAAAACAAGCTCCAAATGAAATAGTCTTAACAGAACACTGGGGATGCCCGTGGAGCCGCACGTCCGATGGCAAGATAGATCAGCGCGCCTTTGGAGGACACAGCTTTCCAAGAGCCTGCTTCGCCGCTGACATGACAGGTTTCCATGAAATGCACGCCATATACGGCAAAACTCTGACGTTTGGAAACGTGAAATTCTATGACGAATGGTTTGTCACGTCAATCATAACTGAGAACAATACAGCAATAGGCTTGACTGCCATAGAAATGAAGACAGGAAAAATGCAGGCACTGAAAGCAAAATCAATAGTAATCGCTACAGGAGGACATGAACGCATTTACGAGTTCACCACCTTCTCACATTCAACAACAGGCGACGGCATGGTAATGGCATACCGCGCAGGCGCGCCGCTTGAAGACATGGAGTTTGTCCAGTTCCATCCAACTGGCCTAGTGCCTTCCGGTGTTCTGATAACTGAAGGAGCCAGAGGCGAAGGAGGTTACCTCATCAACGCCAACGGCGAACGCTTCATGAAGAAATATGCGCCTGAAAAGATGGAGCTTGCCCCACGAGACGTAGTTTCCAGAGCTGAACAGACTGAAATCAACGAGGGAAGAGGACTGCAGGGTCCGTATGGATCCTACATTGCTTTGGACCTTAGGCATTTGGGTGAAGAAAAGATCACTGAACGACTGCCGCTTATCCGTGATGTCGCCATAAAACTTGGCGGAGTTGATCCAGTTAAGGAACTGGTACCAGTTCGTCCTGCAGCGCACTATTCGATGGGCGGGATCAAAGCAGACATCAAAACCGAGACTCCGCTCACCGGTCTGTATGCGGTTGGAGAATGTTCATGCATCAGCGTGCACGGAGCTAACAGGCTTGGCACTAACTCAACAGCTGACTGCCTCGTTTTCGGAGCAGTTGCAGGTGAAGAAGCGGCGAAACATGCACAATCTGCCAGTCTTTGCGAGATTCCGCAAGAGAAACTTGTAGCGGAAGAAAACAGAGTTGCTGAACTATTCCGCAGAGAAGGCGGCGAAAAGGCGTCAAAAATAAGAGACGAAATGAGGCAAGTCATGAACAAGAAAGCCTGGATCTACCGGCGCGGAGACGATCTTGAAAGTGCGTTGAAAGAGATCAGAGAACTGCGAAAACGTTTCAAGAACGTGAGGGTCGAGGACAAGGGGAACTCGTTCAACACGGGATTCCTTGATGTGTTGCAGCTTGATTTCATGCTTGAGCTTGCAGAAGTGACTGTTGCCTGCGCGATCCCCAGAACAGAGTCGAGAGGGGCACACTCACGTGTGGACTTTCCGAAGCGTGATGATCAGAATTGGCTGAAGCACACGCTTGCATATTATGCTAAAGATGGACCTAGATTAGAGTACATTCCTGTGAAGATCACAAAGTGGTCTCCAGTGGCCCGAACCTACTAGAGAAAGATGTGAATGACATGAGCACAAAAGTTGAAAAAATCGTTGAGTTCAAGATAAGCAGATACAATCCGGAAACCAAACAACACTACACGTCCACATTCAAGGTGCCGATACGCATAGGAACAACTATACTGGATGCGCTGATGTACATCAAAGACCAGCTTGACGGGTCGTTGACTTTCAGACACTCGTGCAGAATGGGCATTTGCGGAAGCTGCGCCGTAAACATTGACGGCAAGCCGATGCTTGCTTGCTACACGCAAGTTCTGCATCTTAATGCTGACTCGTTGACAGTTGAGCCGCTTTCAAACTTGCCCGTGATAAAAGACTTAGTTGTGGACATTGAGCCATTCTTCAGACAGTACAAAAAGACAAGGACGATCTTGATTAAGCCAGAGGCAGAGTTCAAGAAACCGTCCGAGTTTGCTCAATCACCTGAAGAATTAAAGAAATTCTGGGACATGACGCTGTGCATAAAGTGCTCGATCTGCTATTCAGCTTGCCCTGCAGTAATCGATGAAAAGTTTCTCGGACCAGCTAGCCTGACGGCAAATTACAGGTTTATCGCTGATTCGCGGGATCAGGGCTGCGCTGAACGGCTGAAGCCTATGGCGGACAACATATGGCTGTGTACTCAGTGCAACAGTTGCACGTTGTTCTGTCCGAAGCTTGTAGGCTGTGCCAACGCTCTGGTAGATGACCACAGCTTGCTGGTTGAAGCTGGAAACGTTCCCAAAACTGTGATAGATGTTCTTGAAAGAGTTTACAAGTATCACAACCCTATGGGAATGCATCAGAGTAAGAGAATGGACTGGGCGAAGGACATGAATGTTAAAACGTACCCAGCCACTGCCAAAGCGGATGTCCTATTTTTTGCCTGCTGCTCTCACGCATACGACATCAGAAACCAAGAAGTTGCCAGAGATATGGTGTACATCTTTAACAAGCTATGCGTGGATTTTGCCACACTAGGCGCTGAAGAATGGTGCTGCGGAGACCACATGCTACGCCTCGGTGAAAAAGGCTTGTTCGAGGAGCTGGCGGCACACAACATCGAGATGTTCAAAAAATTCCGCGCAGACAAAATCGTTACGATGTCTCCACATTGTTACAACACTTTCAAGAATGACAAGCCATACAGCGACGAGAAACTGATCGTTCAACATTACACACAGTTCCTAGCTGAAGCCATAAAACAGAACAAAATCAAGCCAACCAAAACAGTGAAACGCAAAGTGGCGTATCACGACCCTTGCTTCTTGGGAAAACGCAATGACGTTTTTGATGCACCCAGAGATGTCCTGAAATCTATACCTGGCCTAGAGCTTGTCGAAATGAAACGAACAAAGCAGAGCAGCTTCTGCTGCGGTGGCGGAGCGGGCAGAGTCTGGACGGAAGAGGCTGACCCAGAGAAGCGACCATGCGTGAACAGAATCAAAGAAGCGCTAGAACTCGGAGTTGACACTGTTGCTGTCGCTTGCCCATACTGCATTACAACACTAGAGGATGCTGTGAAAGTGTTGGATGTGGAAAACAAGATCATCGTGAAAGACATCTTAGAACTGTTGAAAGAGTCTCTTTAGACTCTTCTTTTCCCATTCCACCAGTCGTGCTCGGATCAAAAACTGTTTACCTTATACGGACAGCGCGAAATAGATCAGGTTTATCTTTGACTTGCCATGCGCGTTTTCCAGGAATTCCAGAGATAAATTAATATAAACACCAAAACGCTCTTTACATTCAACTGTGGAGGAAGCATCATGTTTGGTTATGCTGGTCGCGTGCTTCACGTGGATCTGTCAAACGGCAAGACATCTGTTGAACCCTTGAACGAGGATTATGCGAAAAAATACATCGGCGGAATCGGTCTAGGCATCAGAATGTGGCTGGATTATTCAAAAGCTGGTGTAGACCCATTCAGCCCAGACAATCCGCTCTTGCTAATTATAGGCCCGATTTCAGGCACAATGTGGCCTACAGGCGGAAACGGACACGCATTCGTTTCCAAATCTCCGCAAAGCTACGGCGTTGGTGAAGCCAAGGCGCATGGCTCTTTTGGCACAGAGCTTAAACGTGCAGGTTATGATGTTGTGATTCTTAAGGGTAAGGCTGAGAACCCGGTTTACTTGTGGATTGATGACGATTCTGTCCAGCTTATGGATGCTTCACATTTGTGGGGCAAATCACCTAGCGAAACTGAGGACGCGGTCAGAGAGGAGCTGGGTGACTACTACATTCGGGTTGCCGCTATTGGCGTTGCTGGGGAGAAGCTGTCAAGAATTGCCTGCATAATCAACGACAAAACCCGCGCGGCTGGAAGAACAGGCTTAGGCGCTGTCATGGGTTCAAAGAATCTCAAAGCTATTGCTGTCAGGGGAACCCGAGACATTACGGTTGCCAAGCCTGAAGAGTTCATGGAATATTTGAAAGAATTTCATGAGAGAATGAAAGGCCCGGCAACACAGAAGTACCGCACGTTGGGCACTCCTGAAAACGTTCTGGTCCACAACTCGCTTTCCTGTATGCCGACCCGAAACTATAACAACTCACGGTTTGAAGGCGCAGAAAAAGTTAGCGGAGAAAACCTGAACGAAAAATACGTGGCCAAAATCATTGGCTGCAGCAGCTGCGCCATGCGCTGCGAACACATGTGTGTGGTCGCTGAAGGACCTTATAAGAAAACTATGACCCGGATGGAATATGAAACGCTGTGGGCCTTAGGCCCATACTGTGGCGTCGACAGGTTGGACGCGATAATCAAGGGAATGGAACTTTCAAACTATTATGGCATAGATGCGATCAGTGCAGGCGTAACAGTTGGTTTCGCAATGGATTGTTACGAGAGAGGAATACTTACGCAGGCAGAGTTAGAGGGAATAGATGCCAAGTTCGGGAACGCAGACGCTATGGTGAAGCTTGTTGAGAAGATCGGCAAACGTGAAGGCGTAGGCGAGCTACTGGCTGATGGTGTGAAGGTGGCTGCTGAAAAAATTGGGAAAGGCTCGGAGAAACTGGCGGCACACATCAAAGGCGTTGAGACTACGGGGTATGATTTGCGCGCCTTGAAAACGGCAGCGTTAGGTTTTGCTGTGTCGTTCCGCGGCGCTGACCACAATAGGCACGGTGCTTACGCATTTGACGTGAAAGGCAAAGTGAACAGGCTTATTGCCGAGAAAGGCAGAGGCAAACTTGTCAGAGACATGGAAGACACGTACAACCTGATAGACTCGTTCATAGTATGCAAGTTCTCAAGAGGCACATATTACAAGGAATTGGACGATCTGGCAAAACTCTACCGCTTGGTGACTGGTTTTGAGATGACGCCTGAAGAGCTGAAGAAGGCTGGAGAAAGAATACAGAACACTGCAAGACTGTTTAACATCAGAGAAGGTTTAGGAAGGAAAGATGACAATCTGCCGTGGAAGGTAATGAATGAACCGATTCCAGACGAGGGCCCCAGCAAGGGAGCACTCGTAACGCAAGCAGAGTTGGACTTGCTGTTAGACGATTACTACGAGGCAAGAGGCTGGAGCAGAGAAGGTGTACCCACTGAAGCAAAGCTGAAGGAGCTAGGCATGGATGACCTGCTTGGTTTAGCCAAGAAAGGAGCGGAGGCTTGAGAGCATGGTGAAGATTCATGAGAGAAAATTCGTGTCAGCAGACCCCGACAAATGTGTAGGCTGCCAAATATGCGAGTACATTTGCTCGTACACCAATGACAAGGCGTTCAATCCGATGAAGTCAAGGATACGAGTGGTCAGAATCAACCAGCTTGTGAATATGCCAGTCACGTGCAGACTGTGCGAGGACCCGCCGTGCGTTAAGGCTTGCCCACGCGATGCTTTGACACAGAGCGAAGAAACTGGAACGATCAGCGTGGACAAAGACAAATGCAATGGCTGCGGCTGGTGCATTGAAGCCTGCGATTATGGCGCTATTATGCTGCATCCGGAAAAGAAAGTCGTTTACGTCTGTGACTTGTGCAAAGATAAGGGTGAACCACAATGCATCAAGTGGTGTCCTGAAGAAGCTTTGGATCTGGTTACAAGCGACGTGCTGGCACAAAAGGCGCGACTGACGGCTGTAAAGAAGTTGTTCCAAGAAGCAATGACAGAAAAGACAGGCGCCTAGCCGGTTAATTTCCCTTACACTGCGAAGACAGAGAACACGTCAATTCTGGGGTTTTGATAAATCGAGTTAAGCGAGTCTACGTCGCTATTTCCCATTTCGCTTGATACTTGTCCAGTTCCTGCATTGTGTACTTGTCCAGCGGATGTTCCCGCGCGGGTATTTCAAGCTCTTTCTTTTCACCGCAGAGCTCGGTTGAGAAGTATCTTTGGCCTGAATCGTTTATCATAGTCACTATTGTCTCAATCTCTGGATGACTTTCAGCAATTTTGATTGCGGCAGCCGAAATCGACGTGACGACAGATAGGCCCATGTTCAATCCTAGAGCCGTGATACCTGTACGATGCCATGCAGTCCCGAACATGTGGTTCAATTCAGCCTCAGCCATGACGTCTGGAACTGCGTTGAGATGGTTTGTGAAACAGTTCTGCACTGAGGGTGAATCTTACAAGGAGATGGACAGAAAAGCCGCAAAATTGTGCCCTGGCTCAGATGGACTCATCTTTCTACCTTATCTTTCGGGAGAACGTATGCCGATATGGGATTCCAAAGCGAAAGGCGCCTTCATAGGGATAAGCATGGCAAGCAGTAAGGCACACTTTTATCGATCGGTGCTTGAGGGAGTGGCTTTCTCGCTGAGAAGCATCAGAGACGCGTACTTGGAGACGAAAATCAAGTTTGAACAAGCAAGCATTAGCGGCGGAGGAGCCGAAAGCAGCCTGTGGAAGTAAATAGTCATAGACGTCTTGGGATTTAGATGCGATGATTTGGCCCAGCCTGAGGAAGCAAGCGCGCTCGGAGTGGCGATGTATATTAATGCAGCTTTGAACGGCAAGAGACATCTATCTGAAATGGCGGACAAATTTGCACCTATCAAGAAAACAGTGCGTCCTAACAGAGAGAAAACCGCAGAATATGACAGATTATACAAGATTTACAGTAGATGCTATCCTGCGCTCAAGGAAATAATGCATCAGTTATAGCATTGAACTCGGTGGAAAGCCAGATCGTTGAAGTCTTTCTTGAGTTTAGGTTAAGCATTTATTGAAGATCACTATGTTTGGTTGATGATGAGCGGATAGTGCTTGGTCAACGCCAGAACCATAGTTAACAGGTTTCTGAAGGGTTCCAGAAGGACAGCCATAATCGCCGTGACTTCAAGATGCAACTGCAGATGCCAGATGTGCAACATCTACGACAGCAAACCCGTTGACCTCAGCTACTCTAACGCCGTGAAGATTCTTGATTTCATGGCTGCGAACAAGTTTCTCATAACATACTTCACCGGAGGCGAACCGAGCCTGCATCCAGATCTTCCGAAGATCGTGGAACACGCGGACAAGTTGGGTTTAGTGACTTCTCTCACGACAAACGGCACAATATCCAAGAGCATGCTTAGGGAGTTGAAAGATGCTGGCTTGTACGCGGTGTCGATTTCGCTTGACTCGTGGAACCCCGCTGTCTCAGAAGAAATCAGAAAACACAGAAACATAGGACAGAAGCAGAAGGAAACTTTCCAGACTGCACACGAACTCGGATTGAGGACGTACAGCATGACGCACTTGGGCACCCACTTGAACCCTGAAAACATTGAAAGAATGGTTGCCTATGTCAATCACTCTCTCAGAGCCTCTTTTGGCTTCTGCTACCCCGCCGCAACTGCAGAGAATACTTATCGCTTGGGTCAGTCAGTGCAGATGCATTCTGAGGAGACAATTAAGAGGATTATTGAGAAGTTGATTGAACTGAAGAAGAAGGGCTACCGCATAGTGAATATGGCTTCTTACATGGAAGACGCATTGAGGTTTCTGAACGGCGAACAGGTCAAGTTTCCGTGCAGAGCAGGAGAATACGTGTTTTACGTGGACTGGCATGGAGACGTTTATCCTTGTTTTGCCAAGAAAAAACTGTTCAACATTCTGAATGAAACGCAACCGCATTTTCCAGAGAAGATAAGCTGCAACGAGTGCATGATCGACTGCTTCCGAGAACCGTCCCTGCTGGCATACATGTCATCACCTAGGCTCATAGTTAAAGAAATCATGCACAGCAACGCAATAAAACAAACCTTACTATAATCAAGCGGAACTATGAGTGAGTTGATGTCTATAGCTGATTAAGCTATTGTACAAACTCGTGTCCACGGAAAATCTGACTATGCTGTAATATTCACTTGGGATTTTGGCTTTTGGTGATAATAATATGCTGCTAGAGCAATGGAACCTAGCAAGAGGATAACTAGCAGTATGCTAAGTCTTTTCAGAGAGAATCTTATTCAGAATTTTCGCTATTTTACTCGCTGAAGAGCTTATCTCTGGTTCCAGTCCTTCTCCGAAGTCAGTTTTCTTAGGCTCAATCAACAGGAGCGCGATACTAATCTTTAACTCTTTTCTGAGATATTCGCAGAAAATCCTTAAGGGAAGCATGTGCGTCGAGAAAGCAGAGGAACCGACCAGTTGTTCAGGATTCACTAGTTTCGCTTCTCCTGGCTTCAATCCTAAAAGCGCAGTGTCTATTAGAAGTAAATGCGTCGGATCAAAGTCCAAAATTTGTTGAACGTAACTTTCTGGAACGGTCTCACATTCTAGTAGCATGACTCTGCCAGAGACCTTTCCCTTCAGATCTTGGGCTATTTTGACGCCGACAAAATCATCCATCCTCATTGGATTGCCAATTCCCGCAATAACTATTCTATATGCGTCTTTCAGCCACTTCTTGAGCTCTTTCTCTAAATCATAATTGCCTTTAACCAACTGTAATCGCCATGATTGGGCCAGAATGAGAAAAGGAAAAGGAGAGTTCAGAGAAGAATGGTGTTTATCGTTTCACCGTTTTGATTAGCTGCTTGCTGCTGTCGTATATGTTCACTGTAAGCGGCATCTGTCCCACTGCAAAGTGTGTGGCGCATCCGAAGCACGGGTCGTAAGCTCTGAAAGCCA
>JBGPAV010000019.1:0-10633 GCA_041480925.1 Bathyarchaeia archaeon
CGCCTTTGTCTATCAATCTACTAGTTTGGACTTCGGGAGATATCTCCACTGTCTTTGGTTCATATTCGCTCAGTCACTGAGACCGAAGACACCGCAAAAAACAGGATTTTAGCACAAATTGTAGTTTGGAACAGTAACTCCCAGGCTATTATTTGCCAAGCAGGAGTCTGTACTTTTTTCTTCTTTCAACATGGAAGCTGGATCAATGCCTTTAAAGCAAAAAGAAGAAGAAAGAGCGTGTGCACAAGGTTCTTCTTCTTTTGGAGCAAAACAAGTTAGAAGAACAACAGTTGCGAAAACACGGGTTGTTGTTCTTTTAGTTCTGGCAAGCCTTGGTAGTAGTCGTCGGTGTCAATGGCGTTAAGACTACTACTTCTGATAAGAAATTGAAGAAAACGTAGAGGGGCGGGAGTCCTAAGAGTCGGGTCAGACAAGTCTTTTGTCAGTTTTTGAGTTCAGGAGATTCGGATAACACTGGATATTTTTTCTTAGCCCGCTTTAGTATATGTCTTGTGGATACTGCTAGTCTAATCACTTTTTTCGCTAACGAGTATTCGACCTTCGTAGAAATCTCTGGAGCCATCTTTCGCATTGTGGTTTATTGACAAAAACCATTTAACTCACTCTAAGAAAGTTATAGCGAATCGGTGTTGCGAGATGAGCATCGAGCATCCAGAAGCCCAAATTCTTGCAGTGCAAATGAATAGAGAACTCATTGGCAAGCGCGTAAAAACCTATAGCCTCAAAGACTGCGAGAGACTGCAAAGAATAGGTTTCGTGAACAAAGACATACGCGCCTTCGATCAAATTGTCAACAGGAAAGTCGAATCCGTCATCTCAAGGGGCAACGCCATACGTGTGAAGCTAGACAATGAAGTGAACCTCATTCTCAGCCCTGAATACGGCGGCGAGGTCTTCTATCACACAAATGCAACTGCAGCTCCAGAAAAGTTCCACCTAAAAATTGGCTTCAGCGATGACACAGCATTAACGGTGAGGCTAACCAGCATGGGCGGAATCCACGTGATGAAGAACAGCGATTTAACGAACTCGTACATATTCAAACGGGATTTCAATCTTAATATCCTCTCGCCTACAGATGCAGAGTTCACCTTCGAACGATTCTCAAAACTCTTAGCGGACAATACCAGGGCGCTAAAGTCGGTACTAGTAGGGAAAGACGCTGTTGTTGTGGGACTGAGCAATAGTGCATTTCAAGACATTCTATACAGGGCTAAGCTCCACCCGAAAAGAAAGGCCTCAGAACTGAATGCAGACGAGCAACGAGGCCTTTTTGATGCTATCAGGAATGTGCTTCAAGAGAGGATTCGACTGGGTGGAAAAGACCAGTTCTTAGACCTTTATGGAAAACAAGGAGGCTACACGCCAGCAATGGGCCCAAACATGAAACAGCAGAACTGCCCCACATGTGGATCTCTTATAGAGAAACTGAGTATTGGAGGAGGCCAAGTCTTCCTTTGCCCAAAATGTCAAGTATAGCCAGTTTTCCGATCACGAATCAACTGATCTTGCGATTCTCGAAAACCGTGGCATGTATGTGCTTCACTTCTTTCGTTATTGCGTCAAATCGCGAATAGACATGTTTGGATGGAGAAAACGCGATACTGTTTGACGCGCTGTTTGTATTGGTAAAATAGTGTGACAAAATTTGAAAGTTTGGGGGTTGTTTTTGTGGGGGAGTCTGTCATTCTGTTTCAGTTCTTGACGGCTTTTATTGTTTTTCTTCTTCTGGGGCTTTCCAGGTTTCGATGAGCAGTTCGCTGCGTCCGTGTTTGAAGGAGACTTTGACTCTGATTGAGTCAGCGCCTCTTTTTGTCTTGGTGTAGTTCTTGAATGGGAACATGCTGTCTTCAGCTAAGTCAACTGGGAGGTATATCAAGTACTTGCCGTCTTTTCTTCTGAACAAGCGTCCTCTTCCTTCACTTACCATTTCTTTCTCACCTCGATTTAATTATTAATTCAAGATTGGAACACATAGACGGAAATAGTATATAATCTTTGTTCTCACATAATTCACCAAGAAGGCAAATATAGAATTCGGTTCACCGCATTTATGAATCATATGCAACATAATTCAACCAACCGACCATAAGAATTACATGCCATAAGACGTGGCGGGCAGCCCTCCAACTTTCCAACCTCATTCAATGTTCTCTCTGAAAGCGCCAAACCGCAATACTATCCCAACTATGCTGGAATATTGTCTTGCAGTATCACCCTACAAGAGATACTCACGGGATTTATTAAGCGAAAGCAACGATTCAGATTCTGAATTCACAATTGATTTATCTGTTGAGAACAGCAAGCTGAAGAAATGAGGAAGAGAAAAGTGCGAAGATCTAAACTTGAATCATATGAAGACATTCTTGAATCCTTAGTCAACAAACCAATGACCTTTGGACAGATAGCTCGCCAAGCAGACATGAATGATACGCTTCTCAACCGACTTCTAGGTTTCCTAATGGAAAACAGTCTTATCGAAGAACGAGCCACAGGAAAGAAAGCATCCTACGCCATAACAGAAAGAGGCGTGGCGGTACTCAAAGCTCTGAACTTCCAAAAATACCTCGGCAAAATTAAAGACACCATCAGAGCAATAGATGAAGCAATGCAAGTATTGCCAAACATGTCTAAAGAAACGCGTGAAATCTAGGAAACTGGCACAAGGCGCCAGCTTTTCCAATCCCAGAAATTCAAAAAGATATCTCAAATGTTGAATCAATAGAGCTAAGTATTTTCCTTTCTTAATCGCCCGGCTCAATATTGAACGATCTCAGTGTATCAACCTGCTATTTTCTGTGAACACTCTACATTCTGTCTAATAGCACTGCCTTTTTCAAAAATCTTATAAACATATACAGACGAAAACATATGTAGTGATAATTTTGGCAAAAGACGATGAAATGTTAGAGGAATTGCGACGCATTCGGACATTGCTTGAACCGAAACCTGCTCCGCCTGCACCGCCGGCTCCGAAAGGCTTGTGGAAAGAGTTCATGGATTTCATATCTAAGTACAAGGTCATGGGCTTGGCTGTGGCTTTCATAATAGGTGTTTACCTCGGCGCACTGATTCAGGCGCTTGTCAAAGATTTGATAATGCCAATAATAGGCTTGGCATTGTCAGGCGCAGGAATCGGAAATCTGGCAACGCTCAAGTTTGGAATCCCTCCTACGACTTTTGATGCCGCTGGAAACCCGATTGATCCCAACTACGCTGGGCAACTATTTGGTGTAGGAGACTTCTTGGTAGCACTGATAACCTTCATAATCGTGGCCTTCGTGATCTTCATTCTTGTGAAGATTACCAAAAAGTGGGGAATCGAATAGCAAGCAGACCCCAATCCTTTTTCTTTAGAACTCCAATTCTCTTAGAGCAAAATCCGAGCACTCTATTTTCATAGCCGCATAACTTTATATTGCTAAGCTTTATATGGCTCCTCGCATGGAGTAAAAAGAAACAAAGAAAACCATCAGAGTGTTTGCAGCAGCCTCTTTTCTAAACGATTTTGGCTCAGACATGATATATCCTATATGGCCTCTTTTCGTGACTACCATGTTCAGCACGAACATGGCGGTTCTGGGGTTCATTGATGGCTTAGGCGACGCAATCGTCTCAATATCTCAAGCAATCTCAGGCTATCTTTCTGACAAAATCAGAAGAAGAAAAGTTTTCATATGGACCGGCTACTTTTTTGGCTCAGCCTCACGAATTGGCTATGCCTTCTCAGACATTTGGCAGCACGTAATCCCATTCAGAGTTCTTGACCGAGCCGGAAAAATAAGAGCCGCTCCCAGAGACGCTGCAATTGCTGATTCTTTCAACAGATGAGAATAGAGGAAGAAATTTCGGGCTTTTGAGAACTATGGATAATCTTGGCGCTCTGTGCAGCATAATTGCCTGCATAACGTTTGTTTGGCTGTTCAGTCTAGCCCAATACAAAACCCTGTTTTTGACAGCTGCAATCCCATCAACTATTGGTGCTCTTCTGATACTTATCATGATCAAAGAACGCAAACCCTCCGCTGCCAGACTCTACAAAGGAGTATCATTCAAGGATTTGAGCAGAAACTTTCGACTTTTTACCATGTTAAGTGCGATCTTTGCACTCGGCTCATTCAGCTATTCTTTCCTGCTGATTTTTGCAGAAAACTATGGCTTCAGCGAAGCGTTTGTGCCTATTCTTTATCTCATATTCACTGCATCAGCTCTTCTGTTTTCATTTCCATTTGGCAGACTTTCCGACAAAATCGGGAGAAAAACAGTTTTGATAGTATCCTATTTCCTCTGGGGTCTAGTGAGTCTGACATTTATTCTCGTGCAGGCTTATTGGGCAATTATTCTTACGTTTGTTCTTTATGGCATGCACAAGGGAGCCATTGATACCGTGCAGAAAGCGTTTGTTTCCGAGCTGGCTCCGATGGAGTTCAGAGCAAGCAGTCTGGGCGGCTTTCAACTGGTGGTTGGAATCTGTGCCTTTCCTTCGTCGCTTTTTGCTGGATTGCTGTGGGTGAGTTTTGGCGTTTTTGCCCCGTTCTATTTCTCGTTGGCTATGACGGTTTTGTCTGCTTTGATTCTTGTGTTCGTTAGAGAAAATCGCGGAAAGAGCTAGAACTCTGGTTTGCCGGATTTTTGGAGGCACGGTGTCAAAGAAAGGACGTGAGAGCGAAAGCTTTTATTGAAGTTTAAAGGTAAGCTTTGCAATACCATCCAAAGATGATGCTTATGAGTTTGCAAAAAGGCGACTTCATAATCGTAGACTACACAGCTAAAGTGAAGGAAACAGGCGAAATCTTTGACACTACATTAGAAGAGATTGCAAAGAAAGAACGCCTGTACAAGGAAGGCGATATCTACGAACCGAAGCTCATAGTAGTCGGAGAAGGCTGGGTTCTGAAGGCTCTAGACGACAGTTTTCCAACAATGGAAGTTGGCAAAGCAGTTTCCGTGGAGATTCCTCAAGACAAGGCTTTTGGACCAAGAGATCCTGAAAAAATCAAACGCGTTCCACTAAAACAGTTGCTGGCAAAAGAGCAAACCCCAAGCCTTGGAGCGCGAATAGACTATGGCGGAAAAATGGCTACTGTCCGAACAATAGGCGCTGGTCGTGTTCTACTAGATTTTAATCCTCCATTAGCTGGTAGAACACTTGTCTACGATGTTACAGTGAAGAAGAAGTTCGAAACTGAGAAAGAAAAGATTGCGTCGCTCATTCATAGAAGAACTCCTGCGCTTGAAGAAGGAAAATTCGAGTTCTCTGTGAAAGCTAAGACTGTCGCTGTAGAAATGCCTGAAGACGCCTTCTATCTTGAAGGAATACAGCTTGCAAAGAGAGGCATAGCTCTAGACATTCAAAAATTCCTCCCAGAGATCACCACAGTGACTTTCACTGAAACTTTCAAAGCAGAATCCAAAAAGACAGAGACAAAGAAACCTGAAAGCAAAAAAGAAGAGAAGCCAGAAGCAGACAAAGAAGAAAAAACGGACGCAAAAACCTAGTCTATGCGACCTCTGTTGCTTTTACGAGTTTTTCGCATGATTCACGGCTGAGATAAAGCTTGTTGAGGATCGTGTATCTTTCCGGCCTCATTGTTGTAGCTGTCTCCAGAGCCTGGACAACATCGTTTTTCGACACCCCCAGCTCGCTGGCTCTCGTGGGGGCTCCCAGCTTTTCCAATGTGGCTTTCACGCGTTTCCAGTTCGACCTGTGCAGATAAGCCATCATTATTGTTCCGACACCGCATCGTTCTCCATGCATTGAGTGATTAGGATTTATAGTTTCAAGCGCATGGCTGAAAATGTGTTCAGAGCCACTGCATGGACGGCTGCTTCCAGCTATGCTCATAGACACGCCGCAGCTTATCAGTGCTTCAATAAGTATTCTGATGCCTTCTTCGCAGTCTTGCTTGAGGAGATCGACGTTTTCCATGACGAGTTTAGCGCTCATTATTGCCAAGCTTGCTGCGTATCCGCCGTAGTATTCGTTTCTGTCCTGATGTGCCAGTTTCCAGTCTTTGACGGCTGTGAGCTTTGCGATTACGTCACCGCATCCGCTTGTGGTGAAGCGCCAAGGGGCTTTCATTATTATGTCTGTGTCGGCTATGATCGCTAACGGTGCTTGAGCCATAGCTGAATAGGGTTTTTCAAATCCTCTTATCGAGGAAAGAGGGCTTGCAATTCCATCATGTGAAGCCGCTGTCGGAACGCTTATGAATGGTGTTTCTTGGCGTGCGGAGCTACACTTTGCTACGTCTATTTTTGTGCCTCCGCCTACTCCGAAGACTACTTGCGGCTTGAAGGCTTTAATCTTCTCTTCCACTGCTTCAACGTCTTTCACCGTGGCTGACTCGACGAGGACAGTATTGACTTTCACTTTCATGTCTTCAAGTAGCTCTCTAACCGTCTTGCCTGCAATGTCATATGTTTTCGATCCGGCGATCACAAGCGCCGATTCAGTGAACCCTAGCATGCGGCAGATTTCTGGAATCCTTTCTATCGTTCCGTCCCCGACGATTACTTCTCTTGGGAGCTGCATGCGGTGATATTTGAGCGCCACGTTCAACCACTGTTCAAGTTAATAGTTGCCATTACTTTCGTAGTATTGTGTTCTTAAGAGTTTTCGATGAGAACTGTCTTTTTCAGTGAATCATTGTTTGACGCTGTTTTCTTGAACCGTAATATTAATAAATCTCATGACTTGATTACATCATGCTACTTCCTTGCGAAGTAATCTGTGACATTTAGGTTTTGGGTGAACATGAATGATAAACGATAATTCAATAGGCAAATTAGTGATGAAAGGGACGACAACCTTAGGTCTAGTGTGTAAAGATGGAGTGATTCTGGCTTCAGACACACGCGTAACCATGGGATTATACGTTGCACACAAACATGGAAAGAAAGTCTACAAAATAGATGAACACTTGGCAATGACCATAGCCGGAACCGTCGCTGACGCTCAAAGAGTTGTGGATATTCTGACAGTTAACGCGCAGCTCTACAGAGTCAACATGGGCCGACCCATGCCAGTTAGTGCCGTAGCCCGGGTCGCAGCAAACATGCTGTTCTCAGCGAGATACATGCCGTTGCAAACCCAAGTCTTGATAGGTGGTGTGGATGACACGGGATCACACATATTCAACTTGGATCTATTCGGTAGTTTGACTGAGGAAAAATGTGTGTCTACTGGATCGGGTTCACCTGTAGCTTACGGCGTCTTGGAAGACAAGTATAAAGAGGGTGCATCTGTAGGAGAGATGCTGCTCGTAGTCGCTAAGGCCTTGGACGCCGCAATCAAAAGGAACGCTGGCACTGGAGACGGTTTTAACGTCTCAGTTATCGATGAGAAAGGCTACAGGGAGCTAAGCGAAAAAGAGAAGAAGAAACTTTTAGTAAGTTAAGGGAAGCTTGAATTGTGGCTAGGATTTCTAAAGAAGAAAAGATAGAAGTAAGCCAATATATTCTTGAACATGTTCCGAAAGAGGCTGAGGTAACTAGAATAGAGTATGAAGGGCCTACGCTTGCTGTCTACACGAAACGCCCTGAGCTCCTGGTTGAACAAAGCAGTCTCATAGCTGAAATAGTCAACGTGATAAGGAAGCGAATTGTGATTCGCTCTGATCCATCTGTAAGGCTTCCAGAGAATGAAGCGGAAAGAAAGGCGCGTGACATTGTAACCGCTGAGGCTGAGGTCACTGAGATAAACTTTGATCCCAGCCTTGGAGAAATAATAATTGAGGCAAAGAAGCCTGGGCTTGTCATCGGAAAGAATGGTATGGTCTTGCAGGACATAATCAAGCAGACCCGGTGGCGTCCTCAAGTTCTGAGAAGCCCACCGCTTCGATCCAAAATTGTCACCCACATGCGTCACTACCTCCATTCCGAGAGCAAGGAGAGAGAAAGGATACTTCGAACAGTGGGAGAGCGCATCTTCAGATCCAAGACCTACGAGGTCGGTGACGTCAGAATTACACCATTAGGCGGAGCCCAAGAAGTAGGCAGATCTGCTTTCCTTCTCCAAACTAGAGAGAGCAGTGTACTGCTGGATTGCGGCACTAACCCTGGTTCATCTAGACCTTTTGAAGCATTTCCACGTTTCGACATTCCAACATTTGAGCTTGACTCTCTTGACGCGGTTGTGATCAGCCACGCTCACCTTGACCATTGTGGATTGGTGCCTTTTCTGTACAAGTACGGCTATGATGGCCCTGTTTACTGTTCAGCCCCCACTTCGAATCTCATGACTCTGCTTCAGCTTGACTACTTGGATGTGGCAGGCAAGCAGGGAGTAACCCCTCATTATGATCAGAAGGACGTGCGCGAATGTGTTCTTCACACTAACCCGCTGCGTTACGGTGTCGTTACTGATATTGCGCCTGACATCAGGTTGACGCTTCATAACGCTGGGCACATTCTTGGCTCCTCAATGGTGCACTTGCACGTGGGTGAAGGCTTGCACAATATTGTATATACTGGCGACTACAAGTATGGTCGGACAATGCTTCTTGAGGCAGCTACAACAGAGTTTCCACGTGCCGAGACAGTGATAACAGAGAGCACCTATGGTGGACCAGACGACCTCATGCCTTCAAGAGTTGAAGTAGAAGAACGCATGACCTCCATTGTCAACGAGACTTTGGAGCGAAAGGGCAAGGTTCTGATTCCTGTGCCCGCAGTTGGAAGAGCCCAAGAAATAATGCTGGTGCTTGATGGCTACATGCGCCGCGGATTAATGAAAGAGGCGCCTGTCTTCATCGAAGGCATGATTTCAGAAGCCACCGCGATCCATACGGCTTTTCCAGAGTATTTGGGAAGAGAGGTTCGCCAGAGCATACTTCATGATGGAGTAAATCCGTTCGAATCAGACTATTTTACCATAGTTGAGCATCCGAACATCAGACCGGAAATTATCGAGGGAGAACCATGCATTATCATGGCAACTTCAGGAATGCTTGAAGGCGGACCCATAATAGAATATTTCAAGAACCTAGCAGATGACGAACGCAACACTGTCATCTTTGTGAGCTATCAGATTGAAGGCACCTTGGGAAGAAGGGTTCAGAAAGGCTTGAATGAAGTGACCACGGTCAACAATGATGGTAAGATGGACGTGACGCGTGTTAGACTTCATGTAGACTCCATTGAGGGGTTCTCTGGTCACTCAGACCGAAGACAAATCATTAACTATATTACTCATTTGAAACCGAAACCTGAAAGAGTCATAGTGGCTCACGGTGAAAGAGCAAAATGCCTCAGTATAGCAAACTTTTTGCAGAGAAGATGTGAGATTGACGCGTTCGCTCCAGCTTTAATGGAGACTTTCAGGCTGCTGTAGGAATAGGCTCACTGGTTACAGGCGTTTTTTCTCGCCAAATCCTCACGTTCTGAGGACATACTACCACTCGTTCTTCACCCAGTCTAGCTATGTCTCCGCTGATGGATTCAGCGAACTCGCACAGCTCGTTTACTGCACGTTTAACATCTTCTATGCTTTTGCTTGCCAGAGGAGTTATTCTGAGAATCAAAATGTTTCCCGATTTCACTTCGTTTTTTATGTTTTCCAAATCTGCCAGATCGCGTAAGGGCACGGCTTTCAAGTAAGTCTTTCCCGAACTGTCACTCTTCTGTTCGGATCGCTTCTCTTCTTTCTTCGGCTTGCGTAATAGGCCGCCTAAGACTGGCAAACGTCTCCTCTCTTGCTAATGTAATTTGTATTACTAGAGTTTAAGCATTTCTTAATTCCGCCCATGAACCCAGATGTGTATATCCTGTAGAAGGGTCTGTAGGTCTTTGAAGATTTCTTAGCTAGGTTCTAACAAAAGAGCTTTTCACAAGATTCCATATTTTGTCGCCTACGTAATGAAGATTCTTAATAGTGACTCCTTGCTTGATCTCTTTTACTTCTTTAGATTCATAGAGTATTTCGCCGATTGCTAGAGCCTTTCTGTGTCTCTCGTCCACTATGACTATCAGGTTTCCTTTCTTGAATTCTCCTTCATAGCGCATGATTCCTGGTGCCATGACATTGGCTCCTTTGCAAATATAGGGCACAGCGCCCATATCCACCACTGCTTTAGGTGCAACAGCGAGAAACTCGTCAAACACTAATGTCGGAAAAGTTGTTTCTCCAATCTTGGCCAATTGCGGTTTACCGTTTATCAGATATAGTTCTCCAAAATCTGTTTCAGCGATTTCTAGTTTGATTTTGCCTTTGAGAATTTGCTCACCTTTGACACCAAGCTTAGCAGAAATTTGGGCGAGAAGCGCTTTGGTTTCTCTTTCTTTCAAGAAGTATCGTCTGTGTTTTTCTGACATAAGATCGCCTTTCTCATAAATCCAAATGCACTTGTGTAAGTATAAGATTTCACTTTCAAGTATGAACTCGTACTAGTGCGGTAACACGAACCATAACCAGTATATTAAAGGTTAGATATCTTGGTTTTAATCTTCTATTGAACTAGATTCGAAGTAGTTAATGAACAGATGCTGTTAGGTTTTTTCGCCGAAGTGTATTGCTACAACTACTAGATCGAGGAGGTCAATGTTGTTGTCTCCGTTAATGTCTTCAGGTGGCAGTGGCCAAGGTGTTGATGGAGGGATGACTTCATTGTAA